>DATJXN010000005.1 GCA_035500095.1 Candidatus Binataceae bacterium | reverse complement strand
ACTTGCCGAGGTTGCGTAGGGTGCTTTGCACGATGCTGATGGCGAACCGGTCGGACCGGCGTTTCATAACTCTGCCGGCGAATCATGGCCCGCGAGGCCGCTTGAACGACTAGCAGAATGAAGCGCGCGGAAATCCATCATCGCCAGGGCCTTCCGTTACGCCCACTCAAAAGGCCGGATATCCGACTGCAACCGGATTCCAATCGGGTCTGCAATTCCACCCTTGCACGCGGGCGGGGTCCATATACGATTCGACGAACGCGTACTGGATGGGCTTGCCCGGTTCGATGAACTGTAGCCGCGCGCCATGCCCATATGCCCCTTCGTCCATCACCTGACCGCGGAACTCCGGGCCGTTGTCTGATTGGATTACCGCCGGCACGGCGCGCGTCTCGCACAATCGCTGTAGCACCCTGGTTACCGACGCGCCGGTAAGCGACGTGTCCACCTCGATCGCCAGGCATTCCCGGCTCCACTCATCGATAACCGTCAGCGCCCGAAAGCGGCGCCCGACCAGCAGCGCGTCGTGAACGAAATCGACTGCCCACCTGTGGTTTATCGCCTGCGGCCGTTCGCGTGCCACCCGCAGGTGGCTAAGACGCTTGCGTCTGCGCCGCCGGCGCAGCGACAGCCCTTCTTCGCGGTACAGCCGCTCGATGCGCTTGTGATTTACCTTGCAGCCCTCGCGCCGGATTACCCGGTACAGCATCGGGCAGCCCCAGCGGCGCCGCTCCTCGACCAGCGCCCGCAGACATTGGCGCAGCTCCCGGTTCCGATCCTCCGCCGGCGCTCGGCAAAGCGCGCGTCGTGTGATTCCGACCAACCCGCAAGCGCGACGCTGCGACAGATGATGCTCGGCCATCACTTCCGCCACCATCTTCCGCTTCACCGCGGGCCGTATCCGTTTTTTCCCAGCACGTCATTGAGCGCCCGCAGGTCCAGCGCCTGGTCCGCCACGATCGACTTAAGCCGCCGGTTCTCCTCCTCGAGCTGGCGCAGCCGGCGCATCTCCGAGACCTCCAGCCTGCCGTACTTGCTGCGCCACGTGTAGAAGGTCGCGTCCGAGATCCCGTGGCGCCGGCACAACTCCGTCACCTTCGCCCCGGCTTCCCCCTCCTTCAGGATGCTGATGATCTGTTCCTCACTGAACCGCGCTCGTTTCATGCCCGCCTTCCTTTCCGGCAGACACTAACCTATCGGTGGGATACTTCCTGGGGCTAAGGTCATCGATGTCTGGTTCGCTCAGCGCGAAGCGCAGCTCGGGCACGTGCGCAATCTGGTCGCTCTGACCACCAGAAGACTCGAAGAGAATCGTCGTCCCAACGCGCCGATGAATGTCCTTGAGTGGACCCTTTGTCACATCGGCGTCGAGCGTCGCTGCTTTGTTCTGCGCGCCAGCGACATCGCTATCGAGCGCCGGGTCGAGCCGAACCTCACCGAGTTGGCCTAAAACTACCGAGCGAAACTCGCGAACGTGCAGCGGAGCCGATCCCAACGTAATAAGGGCCTCTCGTCTCGCCTCTTTGTGTTCCTTGCTGAACGCAATCGAGACCCACTGGGCAAACATGGCGAGCGTGCCACGCGTCTGTTGAAACTGCGACAGCGAACGCCACTTGCGCTGAAAAGACGGTAAGGGTCGACGGATGGAAAGGATAACACTGCTCGAAGCGCGCCCGCAGGAAGTCCCGCGCGCCAGTCTTTGTGACCGCGCTATCGACCGCGGTGACTTCGGGAAGCAACTTTGCTCGATGGTCGAAACACCAATTCGCGTAGATGAGAGCGGCCCCGCGGCGAATCGACTCTTTGCCTGGTTCTCGGCTGCTTTAGGACTAGCGAAGCTTTGGATTGGGTGCCATCGCGCGCGCGAGCAGATTAACCCGAATGCCGGCGCGCCGGCACCGCGAGCGTAGCGCTATCTTCGCGCTGGTCTAGTCCCACGGCGAAGAGAACTCGTCGAGCTCGCGATCAACTGAGCGCCGCGGAGTCTGCAACGTGTAGACTCCGGGCGCGAGCCATCTGAGCGCGGCAGCCAGGCGCGACGTACCGACGCGCGGCGCTCGTCCGACGGCTCGATTCATGTCCATTTCAGGATCAGATATATCGGCCAACCGTTGTGCATCCACAGAAGCACCGCCCCCGGGTCGTCGCCCTAAGAGATCCCCTGCTCCCTGCAGCCGCCCCCCGAGCGCTGCACAAACGCAAGTGTCATGCCACAAAATAATTTTCGCTAATCCATTCAATTTTTGCCCGAGCCAAGTCCTGCGAGGCACTGCATCTCCCGCGACGGCACGGATGTCTTGCTATTGCAACAGGACGAAGAGCAGCAACGAAATGTCGGCTGTTCAAATGTGGTCCGCCGAGGCTGGGTTTTGCGCCCGTATATTCAGTTCACAGGGCAACTCCCACTTCGCAAGTTGGTAATGTCGAGATTCGCGTCGGGAACGGCGGGGTCCGAGGTCATTTTCCGAGGTCGTTTAATGATCGATCAGCGTCGGCGCCTTTAAGGGGGACGCGTGGAAAGCATCTGTGGAAGCTGTCGGACCAACGATGTTTTCCGGGCCTTGCCCGGCGATGAGACCCTAGTCGCCTCGAACTCTGCTGACAGAAAAGAGGTCCAGCTTAATACACTGTTCAACGCGCATTAATTCATCCCCAAGGCGATCCGACCAAAACTGTCGATCGATTCCAGGCGAGTACCTGCAACAACGGCAATCAGTACAAAAGCTAACAGCAGGCTTATGACGCCGGCTGTCGGACCTGTTTCCCGCTTCACACCGGCGCTACCAATAGTTGTCCGCCGCATGTGGTCGCGCCGCCGGGAGGCGCGCTCGCGACAGGCTACTATGACGGAATAGGCTACGACCTTGTGGAACTACGCGCAGCAGTAGTAGCCCCGTGCACGCCATCGCAAACTGGCGCATGGTGCGGCGAAATGAAAAGGCGGTTCGCGCGATCATCGCGCGAACCGCCTGCAACTAATCCGGTCAGCGGCGCGCCCCACAAACGGCCCGCCACCGCCGATCGAAACCGATCTCTACAGCTTCCAGAGCGAACGAGCGGTGCTGGCGCTTTGCTCTACCAACTTGCGGCCGATACTCTGCTGGGCTTCGAACAGGGGATAGATCGGAGTCTCCTTCGCCCACTCGGTCGCCTTGACCTGGAAATCCAGCGCTTCGGTTGCGAGCTTTTCGGTGGTGTCGATATACCACGCCGCCGCCTTCTTGGCCCCCGCGGGGTTGAAGCACTTCTCGGCGATGCGTGAGAACCCCTCGTACACTCCGCTGTGTTCCTTTTCTGACATTTCGACTCTCCTCCGTAGGTCTTTCTGGGAGCTTTGCTCCGTTGCGTTAGATTTTAACCACGAATTAGCGCCTTGCGCGGGATGCTTTGTCGCGTGAGCGACAATTTCGGGCGCCTGCGCTGGTTCGTGACGCTTCGCCGTCTCCTTGCGCCTCTTGTTCAATTCGATTGTACTCCCAAATCAATTCGATCGTTCTCCTAACCAAGCCCCAATCTGAGGCCAAAGCTGCTTGTGCGCGGCGCCGCTCACCATCGCGCCCACGTGCCCGGTCGGGAAGGTCAGGTTGCGCCGGTCGCCGCTGCTCACGCGATCGACCAGGCCGAGGCTCGAGCTAGGATGCACCACGTCGTCATAATCGCCGACCACGTTGAGCAGCGAGCATCTGATTTGTTCAGGTCTGGCCTTGCGGCCGCCGACCTCGAATTCGCCGCGCGCGAACTTGTTGCGCTTGAAGATGTCGCCCGACATCTCGCGAAAGATCCGCCCGGCCATGGCTACGTCGCTGTTCATCCAGCGCTCGAACAGGTCGAACTGGTCGGCAAAGCCGTCGCGCTCGGCGTTGCGGTAGAGCCCGACGTACTTGTCGATCGCGTGATGCACCGGGGCCATCGCGCTGAAGAACGACTGCACCATCCACGCCGGACAATTGCCATACACCCGCGTGACCAGCTCCATCGACTCGTCGGTCATCGCATCGACGATCTTGTAGATGGGCAATTCGCGCGCACCCATGTCGAACGGCGTGGTTGCCGTCACCAGGTTGCGCACATTCTCCGGATGAAGCGCCGTATAGACGAGGCTCAGGAGCGCGCCGAAGCAGTAGCCGAGAATCGAGACCTGCGCGCTCCGCGTTACCGCACGCACGTAGCGCACCGCCTTGTCGAGGTCGCCGTTGACATAGTCGTCAAAGCCGCGCCATGTATCGCTCGCGTTGGGCGGCAGCCAATCGGTGAGATAGACGTCGAAGCCCGCGCGGGTCAGGAATTCGACTACGCTGCGGCCCTTCTGTATGTCGAGCACGAACGGCCGCTTGATGAGCGCGTAAACGAGCACCAATGGCGTGCGATGGGCCTTGCCCGAGGCCGCGTAGCGGCGAAGGCGCAGCTTGCCGCTTTCGAACACGACCCGATAGGGCGTGACCGGCGGCGGATCGCTGATGGTTGCGTGCGTGCCCTTCTTGAAGCCGTCGAGCGTGCGCATCGCGCCGTCGAGCAAGTAGCCCGCAATCGCGTTGATGGGCTGCTTAGTTGGCTGGGGCATCTTCGCCTCCCTTGCGGACGAAGGGCGCTTTGTCCGGCTGCCAGGCCCCATTCCACATCGCCGCAAGCGCGTCGTTCGTACGGCGCTCGTCCGCGGGCAGCGCGACGACCGCGGCGCGCGCTTCCTCGGCCTCCAGCCGAGCCATCGCCAGGTCGTCGCGAAGCGCGCCGACCTCGGCGCGCAACTCGGTCAACTCCGCGGCCGAGGGCAACCCGATGGCCGGCCAGAGCGCGGCAAAAAACGCCCCCGCCATCGCCGAGCCCAAGCGCTGCCATTTGAGCGAGGCCTCCATCGCGCGCCCCACCGAGGAGCCGACCTCGGGGCTCGCATAGAGACCGTTGGCGGACTCGTTCAGAAGCTGTACCCAGGCGTCATAGGCCTTCCAGCGCGCCTGTTGCAGGTCCTGTTCTCCGCTCCGCTCGCCGTCTCGCCCAAGGACGCCGTTCACGGCTGCGAACGGCAGCTCGACCATCGCTTCGCTGAATTTGTTCAGTTCTTCGAAGAATTTCATATAAAACCCCTTTATGAAATTGGCGCGGCCGATAGCTGTCCCTGAAGGTTAGGGTACGGCCTCGAAGCAGCAGCGATTGTGCCAGCCGTCTGACGCGCTCTTTGCTCGGCTACCTCTTCCTCCATCGCCCGCATTTGCCCATTCCTCGCGCGGCTGCCGCCACTTTGGGCATACTCTCGAAAGATGCGTTCGCAGGGTTGCCGCTGGATGAAGGCCGGATTGTCGTTGAGTGAATCAAGATGCTCTCGTTTCCGCGTTTCGTGACTGTAGAATAGCTGATATCGAAACCGTCACAACATTAGTTGTGTTAACGTTTGTCGCACGAGCGACAAAAGGTCATTGCTGCGCGGTTAAAGCTTCGCGTTTTGTCGCTTTGGCGACATCGCCGTCGTCTGTGCTAACGAAGGGAACGTGACAGCCGAAAACTCTCAGCAGAAACTACTCGGCCGGCTGCGAACTTTCGCCTGGATGTCGGAGGCGCAACTCGGCAGACTTTCAGGTGCGACCGTCACGCGCAGGGTGCGACGGCATGAAACTATATTCTTCGAAGGCGAGGACGCAAGTCAAGTTTATGTGCTGCTCTCGGGTGTCGCCAAGCTGACTTTTCTCAACGCCAACGAACGGGTGCTGGTCTCGCTCGTCGGTCCGGGCGAGATTTTCGGCGTTTCCTCGCTGCTCACAGCGGACAAGCGGCCCTTTCGATGCGACGCGTTCAGCGACTGTCTGGTCGGCGTCACTAGCCCGCAGGCCTTCGTCGACGCGACGTTGGGAATACGGCTTGAGGATTTAAGCCGAGTGCTCGACCTGACGGTGGGCCGATGGTGGACGATGCTGCTCCGGTACACCAATTTCGTGGGGCTCGCGCTCCGCGAGCGCCTTGCGGGCGCGTTGCTGGAATTGGGAACCAAGTTCGGCGCCGAGGACGCGCGCGGCCAGTTGCTGACGCTGAAACTCACCCATAGCGATCTCGCCGAACTGGTGGGCGCCTCGCGCCAGCGCATCACCGAGCAGCTCAGCGAATTCGAGCGCATCGGCGTGATCATCCGCGACGGGCGTCGCCTCATCATCGTCCCGCAAGAACTGCTCGCGCTGGTGCATGGCGCCAGACCAAGCACTCCGACCGACAACCAGACCAACGGCGGCGCACAATCCTCGCCAAAACCGATTCAAGCACCAAGGGCGACTCAAGCGTCAGGACCGGAGCAAGCGTCAAGACCGATTCAAGCGAAGGCGCGGCCCGTTTGATAAACCGGCCATACCGGGTACAGCGCAACCAGCGGAATCCGCCACGGCGCACAACGGTCGATCGTATCGTCAGCGCGGCCTGAAGTGCGGCATCACTTCGCGCGCGAACAGCCGCATCGACTTCTTCGTCAACTCCGCATCCACGTTGGGAAAGTCCATCATGCACTGCAGGTAATCCATCCCGAGTTCGCGCTGGTATTTCTCGATCTCGCGGATGCAATGGTCCGGATCGCCCAGGATGAAGCGCTCGCGGAAGGTTTCCAGGCTTACGCCTCCGGCGCCCGCAACCGGCCGGCCGCGGTCGTCCTTAAGTTCGCGCACCTGCGCCCAGCGTCCGTACATCCCGGCTTGGATATAGATCATCCCAGGACCGCCCTCACGCTCGGCGCGCTCCATGGTCTCGGCACAATAAACCTCGCGGATGACCGGCGTGCAGACCTCCTCGCGGCCAAATTCGCCGAGATAGCGCCGATAACTGGCATAATGATTCTTCAGATCGCTCAGGTGATGGCGCGGCGAGGAGCAAAGCGCGTCCGCCCATTTCGCCGCCCGGCGAAAGCCGCCCTCGGTCGAAGCGCCGATCCAGATCGGCGGATGCGGCTTTTGGGCGGGCTTGGGCATCACCGAGATTTCCGGAAACTGGTAGTGCCTGCCGTTGTGCGCGAACGAATCCCTGGTCCAGGCGTTGATCAGGATTTCCAGCTGCTCTTCCATCCGCGCCTCCCGCCCCTTGCGCGCCTCTCCCAACCCTTCGAACTCGATCGGACGGTAGCCGGCCGCGACTCCGACGATAAGGCGGCCATTGGCGATATTGTCGAGTACTGCAACGTCCTCGGCGACGCGGACCGGGCGATGGAGCGGCAGCAGGAGCATCGCCGTGCCGATCTTTATTTTGCTGGTGCGCGCCGCCATCGCGGCCGCCGTAAGCAGCACCGACGGGCACTCGCCGTCTTCCTTGAAGTGGTGCTCGATGAGCCAGGCGGAGTCGAAACCCAGTTCCTCCGCAAGTTCAGCCTGCTCGAGCATCTCACGGTAAACCTGCGTATGCGGCTTGCCAGAGCCGTGAGGCGCCTGCAGATTGAAGGGGCCGATACCGAATTTCATCATGCGATCTCCCGTCACGCCGGTTTCCGCCATTAATTGTCCAAAATGAATCGGGATGCAAAATGGCGCGGCGGCGCGCACGCGCGGGCGCGCGCGGCGGAACTTGAAATCGACGCCCGATTGCTGAAGAGTCTTACCCTCGTCCGGGCCCTTCTTTAGTTCGGACTTTTCGTCCGTTCGTTAAACCCGGATTACGAGCGCGAGTCGCTGGTCAAATCGCAGATTTTGCAGCGCGGCGCCGCCGCGAGGAGTTTTGCCGAGATGCCAGAAGACAAGTTTCAGCTCGCCGGCGGCTTAAAGCTGCACTATCTCGACTTCGGCGGCGAGGGAAAGCCCGTGCTGGTCTGTATCCACGGACTGACGGGCAACGCGCACAATTTCGACGCCCTCGCCCCCCAGCTGGCCGCACGCTACCGCGTGCTCTCAGTGGACGTCCGCGGCCGCGGCGACAGCGCGTGGGGCGCTCCGCTCGACTACAATCCGCAGGTCTACGTCAGCGACCTCAAGGAATTCCTCGACGCGCTCGGGATCAAACGCGTAAGCCTCGTCGGAACCTCGATGGGCGGGATTATCTCGATGATGTATGCCGGCGGCTATCCGGAGACCGTCGAGCGCCTGGTGCTGAATGACATCGGGCCCGAGATCGATCCGGCCGGCCTCGTCCGAATCATGGCCTATGTAAGCCAGGCGCCCGAGCGCTTCAAGGACATGACCGAGGTCTCGGCCTACTATCGCGCGACCTACCCGCCGGCGGCAAAACTTTCCGACGCTGAGCTAAGCGAGTGGGTGCGATGGTCGGTCAAGCCGGCCGAAAACCGCGGGCTCACGTGGAAGATGGATCCGGCGGTGCGGCGCCCCCCGCGCGGCGGCTCGGCGGCGCGGCCGATCGATCTGTGGCTGCCGTATAATCGCGTAATCGCGCCGATCCTGATCGTGCGCGGCGTCGAGAGCGACATCCTCTCGCGCGACACGGCTGCGCGGATGGTCAAGGTGCAGCGCGGCGTGCGCCTGGTCGAGGTTCCCGGCGTCGCGCACGCGCCTTCGCTGGTCGAGCCGGAAGCGCTGGACGCGATCAAGAGTTTCTTCGGCCTCTAGGCCACCTCTGCAGAAGGCGGGGTGTCACCGGATTGTGTCACCCTGAGCGAAAGCTGCTCTAGCGAATGGGTCCCGGTGCCGGGCTTTTTCGGGATTCTTCGCAAGCTCAGAATGACAACCTTGGCTTGTGCAGAGGTTCGCCAGGCCTCTTGCGCGGCCGCTCTTCGGACCATTTTCCGCGGCCGGTCACGAGGACACTCACCGACGGTGGGGTCCCCGGCGCGTCGTCCGTTATAGTCAGCGTTCCGCTCGCCTTGCCTGCGGCCGTCGGCGCGAATCGCACGCCGATCTTTAGGTTCTGTCCGGGCAGGAGCGTGAACGCTCCGCCGCCCAGGGTAAGACTGAACGGACTCCCGCCGGCGAACGCATCGACGCTGCCGGTCAGCACTCCCAGTCCGGTGTTGGTTGTGCTGAAGCGCCGCGCGAGCGCCATGTTCTCCGGTATCGCGCCGAAGACGAGCGTCCGCAGCGTCGCTGGCGGCGATGGCGCTTGCAGATTGACCGTCAGATGCCCTCCGGCGCCGCGGCCCGCGAGCGCGACCGTGAAGGTTGGATGACGCGGGTCGCTGCTTATGAGGTTCAGATTCTCAACCGCTCTGCCGGCCGCGGCCGGCGTGAACTCGATCCTCACGGACTTCGCATGCAGCGGAGCGATCGCGAAAGGCCCCGTTCCCGAGAGCAACGCAAAGGGCGGCGCCAGCGCGGCGAGCGACACCGTAAGTGTCTTGCGCCGATGGAGATTGTGGACCTTCAACACTTCGGTTTTAGGAGACACGCCGATACCCACCGGACCGAATGTCAGCGACGAGGCGACCGAGAGCCTTCCGCCAGGCACCGGAGTCGGCGTTGGCGTCGGCGTCGAAATCGTCGGTGTTGACGCTGGCGTCGGCGTGGGAGCCGGCGTGGCCGTCGCAGAGGGCGTGGGCGTCGCGGTCGCTGACGGGGTTGCCGTCGCGGTTGGAGTAGCGTCGATCGCGGGATTCGCGGCCGTGACGTTGGTGGACGACGGATTGGCCAACTCCAGCGCCTGCGCGCCGCCGAAGTTCTCCATGTTGTGGACGAGATCCATCTGGCCAAGTTCGCGGTCGGCGACCGTATCGCCGGCGCCCGGCTCGCCGCTGCTAGCATTGAGCGGCGTATTGAAGGCGAGCATCCGGTTGTTGTCCGAGTCCGCGGCGTAAAGATTGCCCGTCGAGTCGAGCGCCACGGCGGCCGGAAAGCAGAGGGCGCTCGCGTCGATCATGACGCCGAAGCCGGCCACCAGATCGCTGTCGGAACCATTGCAGAGCGCGGTCGTGAAAACTACCGCCTTGGCCGAACACCGTGTCCGCCACCGCGTCGCCGGCGTCGGTTTCATCGCTGGCGGGGTTAAGCGGCGTGTTGCACTCCAGCAGGCGGTTGTTGCCCGCATCGGCAACGTAGAGATTGCCGGCACCCTCGGCGAGCAGCCCTTGCGGCTCGAAAAGACTGTCGGGACCTAGTCCGCCGACATCGCCCACGCCGGTGCCGTCATTGCCCGCACCAGTGGTAAAGCTGCCGTTTTGTCCAAAGACATTGTCGGCGATCGCATCGCCGGCGCCTGGGTCATCGCTGCTCGGGTTCAGCGGCGTGTTGTACTCGAGCACGCGATTGTTGTTGGTGTCGGATACGTAAAGATTTCCGTTTGCGTCGATGGCGACACCGACCGGACCGCACAGGGAATCGCGGCCTCGCCCGCCGACGTCGCCCACGGCAGTGCCATCATTGCACCCCTGGTCCCGAAGATACCGTTCTGGCCGAACACCGCGTCGGCGATTGTGTCTCCGGCGCCCGTTTCGCCGCTGCTCGGGTTGAGGGGGGTATTATATTCGAGGACGCGGCTCTCGCCGCTATCGGCGATATACAGATTGCCGGCCGCGTCCAGCGCAAGGCCGCGCGGATCGCAAAGGTTCGAGGCGCTGGCACCACCGTCGTTGCAGGTCGTGGCGACGAAGCTGCCGTGATGACCGAAAACCGCTGCCGCCGACTGGCCGCTCGTAACGCCACTTAGAAAGGGTCTCGCGAATTCCAGCACCCGGCTGTCGATCGTGTCGGCAACGTAGAGATTGCCGGCGCCGTCGACCGCGCTCCCTTCGGGTCCGCATAGGCTGTCCGCGCCGGTCCCCTCGACGTCGCCGACCGCGGTCCCGTCGTCGCATCGATAGCTGTAGAAGTCAGGCTGTCCGATTACCAGCTGCGCAGGGTCGCCGTTCGCGAATGCGCCAGCGCTGGTCCATCCGAGGATGCGATTGTTAATCGAGTCGCTGACATACAGATGCCCGGACGAATCAACCGCCACCCCCGAGAGACCGGAAAGCGCAGCCGCGCCCCCGAAATCGAACATGGTGTGCGTGAAATCGGTCTGCCCAAGCTCGCGATCCGCGGTCGTATCACCGGTGCTTCCGGGTGTGCCCGCATCGACCGGGCGCACAGGTGACAACACCAGCCCAATTGCCATAGCGCCGACGAGAGTAGCCAGAAAAAAACCACTATTGCGTCGCGAATCCGGGGGCACCGGATGAAAAGTCATTTTCGAGACAACTCCTGACCGTAGAGTGATGCGACGGCAGAGGCCGCAAGAAACGATCCGAAGCTGTCCCGCCGCGACCGGCGAGCATCCGTTTACTTATTTGTTATTTCGCTTGGATATTTGATGAGTATTATGCACCGCGTCTGGGCGGGCGTACCGCTCGAATAATGTCGGCATCGATGGAAACTGGACGCTGTGAGCGTATCGGCGCGGCGCTCGATGCGGATCGAGCAGGCGGCAGAGCACGCCTCGAGGCCAGGCACGTCGCTCACGGCCATCTCGCTGGGCTTCTTATAGGCCGCGGCTTTCATCGAACCGCCGCCGGCCCCTCCCGCATTTCGCTGGGCGTTTGAAGCGTTCGCGCCGGGCTATTTGCGCTCGATCAGCTCGATCTTGTAGCCGTTGGGATCTTCGACAAACGCGATTACCGTGCTGCCGAACTTCATCGGGCCGGGCTCGCGCGTGACCTTGACGCCCTGGCGCTTGAGCTCGTCGCAGGTCTTGTAGATGTCGTCCACGCCGATCGCCAGATGGCCGAACGCGCTGCCTTGGTCGTAGCTCTTGGTGTCCCAGTTGTGAGTGAGCTCGACTACCGTATTGGAGTTCTCGTCGCCGTAGCCGACGAACGCGAGCGTGAATTTGCCGTCGGGGTAGTCCTTGCGGCTGAGCAGCTTCATCCCGAGCGGGCCACAATAGAACTTGAGCGTCTGGTCGAGATCGTTGACCCGGATCATCGTGTGCAGAAAGCGCATCACTGTTCTCCCTTGTCGCGACCTCTCGCCGCGCGCGGCGACCGCGCGGCCAAGTTCGCCGCGGATTTCCTCGAACACCTTCTCCGTCGGGCGCATGCCCTCGGCTTCCATCCGCGCGACCAATTCCCAGCGCTCGACCCCGAGGATCTTTGCCGCCTCGTGTTCGTGCAGGCGATGCGCGTCAAGCAGGACCAGGATCGCCCACTGCCGCACGCGTTCGGCGAACCGGTCCTCGGTAAAGGCGCCGTCGAAAACGTCAGCGGGAAGGTCGAGCGTGACTTTCACCTTTCACGTCTCGCTTCTTCGCTTTTCCCTTACCCGTCCGTCTTGCGCGTCTATTCCGCTTCGCCGGCGGCCGCCTGTTGGCTCTTTGCCCCTGGCTCTTTTTCCGCGATTGGCCGCAGCATGTCAATCGCGCGGCGAAGACAAGGCTTTGGAAACCGGATGTGCTATGCATTTTTCGACAACCCTTGCGTATCGCGATGAAAGCGGTACGCAGGAGGAGCTCAGAGGTCGGTCAAATGGACTTCAACTACAGCCCCGACGATGAGACGTTCCGCGTCGAGTTCCGCGCCTGGCTCGAAGCAAACCGGCAATACGCAATTCCGCTGCGCGAGGCGCTCGCGGACGAAGCCGACGGCGATTGGGATGCGCGCCTGCGATGGCATCGCAAGCTCAACGAGGGCGGATGGATCGGTCTTAACTGGCCCAGAGAGTACGGCGGCCGCGGCGCCACCCTGATGCAGAACCTCATCTATGAGCAGGAGCTCGAACGCGCGGGCACCATCGTGCCTTTCGTCGGCTTCGGCGTCTCGCTGCTCGGCCCCACGCTAATTCATTGGGGCACCGAGGAGCAGAAGCGCCGCCACGTGCCGAAAATTCTCACCGCCGAGGAGATCTGGTGTCAGGGCTACTCGGAGCCCAACTCGGGCTCAGACCTGGCCTCGGTGCAGACGCGCGCGGTGGAGGACGGCGACTACTTCATCGTCAACGGATCGAAAATCTGGACCTCCGCGGCGCATCACGCCGACTGGATATTTCTGCTCACCCGCACCGACCCCGCGGCGCCCAAACACAAGGGCATCACCTACCTGCTGGTCGATATGAAGACGCCCGGAGTGGAAGTGCGGCCGCTGGTCCAGATGACCGGCGCGCGCGGCTTCAACCAGGTTTTCTTCGAGGATGTCCGCGTGCCCAAGACGAATATCGTCGGACAGAAGAACCAGGGATGGCACGTCGCGATCACCACACTGATGTTCGAGCGATCGGGCAGTCATGACCGCGGGATGATGCGGCAGGTGCATGAGTTGGCTGCGCTCGCGAAGCAGCTGGTGCGCAACGGGCGGAGCGCATGGGACGACACCGGCGTGCGGCAGCGAATCGCGCAGTTTGCGATGGAGGTCGAAGCGATAAAGTACACGGCCTTTCGCAACCTGACACGCCAGCTCAAGGGTCTGCCGCCGGGGCCCGAGGGCTCGCTGATGAAGCTCTGCGCGACCGAACTGGGATTGAGGATTGCGATGTTCGCGATGGAGCTTTTGGGGCCGTACAGCCAGCTCGAGAACGGCGCGGTGTTCGCAATTGACCACGGCGTGTGGTCGCATCGGATGCTGGCGGCCCGCGGGCCGACGATCTACGCTGGAACCAACCAGATTCAGCACAACATCATCGGCGAACGCGTACTCGGCCTGCCCAAAGGATAGGTCGCGTAGCGCTCGCGCAGCATCCGCGGCGAGCGCGATCGGACCCGGGTTCGCAGCGGTTCGGCCTTCTCCGCCGCGGATTACCTCGCGGTCTAGCTCTGGCGCGCGCGAGGCGCATCGGCTCTAGCGCGCGCGAGGCGCACCGGGGCCAGCGCCCGACGCCACGTGCTGCTGGAGCGCGCGGACGCTGATGCCCAGCTTGCGCGCGGCCGCGGCCCGGTCACCGCCGCAGACCATCAGCGCCTCCAACACCATCTCCCGCCGCATCCGGAACGGGCTCGACTTCCATATCGACGGCCCGAGCGGAGCGCCCGCCAGTTCAGGGCGAACGTCGGCGGCGTGGATAAGGCGGTTCGCCGCGTCGCGCTGCATGATCGCAAATCGCGTTACCAGGTTGTGCAACTCACGCACATTGCCGGGAAACGAATAGTTGGCGAGCGCCTTGAGCGCCCCGGGCGAGAAGCGCAATTGCGGCGCCGCCAGGCGCAGGAAGCTCTCCGCGAGCATCGCAATATCCCCGCGCCGCTCGCGGAGCGGCGGCACGCCAAGCGTCAACACGGAAAGGCGATCGTAAAGCTCGCGTCTGAACTCGCCGCCGAGCAGCATCGGCGCCAACGGCCGGTTGGTCGCCGAGACCAGGCGCGCACCCGTCCGCAACTGCCCGGCGGAATCATTCGCCTCGGCATTGCCGGCGTGCAGAATCGCGTGCAAGACGCGCGTCTGCGTAGCGCGCGAGAGTTCGGAGACCTGGTCGAGAAAGAGCGTGGCGTCTGCGGTGGCGCACAATTCGCAGAGCCGGCCTTCTTCGTCGAACCTTTCGGTGTCGCGCGGCGCATTCGTCAGGATCGCGCCGTTGAGCGCCGGACAGTTGACGGAAATCAATCCGCCCATGCCCGGCTCGCGGCGTGGATTCAGATGCACCAGCAATTCTTTGCCGGTGCCGGTCTCACCGGTGACCAGAATCGGCGAGTCGACCTGGCCGGCGCGCGCGGCCGCGCGAATGACCGCAAACATTGCCGGATCGGCGGTCAACAGCGGCGGCGAGAGCCCGAAAACCTGCGACACCACAAAGCTCGCCGCAGCCCAGACGCCGGGCCCGTCGAATTCGATCGCCTCCTTCAGATTCCGCGAATCCTGCAGATTCTGCACATCTTTTCCATGCGCCGGGCCGCCAACGCTCTCGATTCGCACGCGTCCTGCAGAGACGCCGGCCTCTCCGGCGGCCAGTTCCATCCGAATCGTCGCGCGATCGCGCTCGCCCGGTTCAAGCAACTCGATACCGAGGCCGGCCAGCAGCGGCTCCATCGACCGCGTCAACGCCGGCGCAACCCATATCCGCTCGGCGCTCGCCCGCGCCTCGCCGGTTGTGGCGATTTCCGTGTTCGCCCGATCTTTCATCCCGTCTTTCATCTCGAATCCCCGCCGAATCCCCGCCGAATCCCCGCAAAGCCTGTCCCGCAAATGCTCCGGGGCAGCGAATCGATAAGCGTGCAAGGCGGATACCAAGCGAGCGGAGCGGTAGAACCCAAACAAGCGGAGCAGGGGTCGCGTTTGCCCTTGCCCGCGACGAAAAGTTGAAACGGCGAAATTACTCATCCGTGCGCTCGGTACGGCAGAAACGACAGGAAGCGAATATTCCGTCGAACCGATCCGATGAACTGATCCGAGACATGTCCAATCCGCTCAATTTCTGTGGCTGCGAAGCGCAGTCCATGCGCATGGATGTCTCTCATCCGATCGGAAAACTCGCTGGCTTTTTTGCGAGCGGATGTTCTACATCCTTGGTTAAGTCCAGACCCGAACCGAAACAGCAGGCGCGTCCGAAAGTCGCCCGTGCAAAGGCAGCGACGCGCCCGCCGAGGCGACAACGATGGCGAATCCGAATCCGAGCGAACCGGTTTACAAGGTCCTGGTGGAAAGGGATCAGGCGATGCGCACGCGCGACGGCGTAACGCTTCGGGCCGACGTATATCGGCCCGACGCGCCGGGCCGCTTTCCCGTGCTGCTGCTGCGGACTCCTTATGACAAGGGCGCGGGGATGGCGCTGACCGAGAAGGATTTTTTCCCGCCGCGCGGCTATGTCGTGGTCGTGCAGGACACCCGAGGACGTCACAGTTCGGAAGGCGAGTTCTACCCGTTCATCCACGAAGCGCACGACGGTTACGACGCCGTCGAGTGGGCGGCGGCGCTGCCCTGGTCGGACGGCAAGGTCGGGATGGTCGGGCAGTCGTATCTTGCGCTGGTGCAGTATTACGCCGCCGTTGTGCGCCCGCCGCATCTCCGCGTCGCCGCGCCCGTCTCGGCCCCAGTCACCTATTTCGAGAATTTCGCCTACCGGCGCGGCGCGCTCGAGCTGGGATGGATGCTCGCGTACTTCATGTTCATGGCGCGCGACACGCTGGCGCGCAAGGGCATCTACGAGCAGCATCGAGCGCGGCTGGACAGCTATGTCTCGCGCCCGGACATCCCGATGGCTCCGCTCAAGCGCGAGGCCTATCACCACCTGCCGGTCCGCGATTGGGGCGAGCGCTTGAAGGACGGCGCTCCGTTTTTCGCCGACTATCTTCGTCATTCGACGGAGGGTCCCTATTGGGCCGCGACCGACTTGCGTCCGCGCTTCGGCGAGTTCGACACGCCGATGCTTCACGTAGGCTCATGGTACGACGCTTTCCAGTACGACACGTTTGCGATGTATCTCGGGATGCGCGACGGCGCGCGCAGCCCAAATACGCGGCGCGCGCAGAAACTGATGATGGGTCCCTGGGCGCATCTGCTGCCTTATTCGATTCCCACCTCGCGCGGCACCGGAGATATCGACTTCGGCCCGGAGGCGGCAATCGAACTGCACGCGTTCCAGTTGCGATGGTTCGATCACTTTCTCAAGGACGCGCAAAACGGAGTGATCGAAGAGCCCCCGGTACGGCTGTTCGTGATGGGCGAGAACCGATGGCGTGACGAAGACGAATGGCCGCTCGCGCGCACGCGATACGCCGAAATGTTCCTGCACAGCGGCGGACATGCCAATACCCTCGCGGGCGATGGAACGCTCGGCTCCGCGCGCCCGGGCGACGAGCCGGCCGACCGATACGTCTATGACCCCGCCGATCCGGTCCCGACGCGCGGCGGTACGACGCTGGGACTTAAGGCCGGAGTCTTCGATCAGCGCGAGATCGAGCAGCGCAGCGACGTGCTGGTCTATACCGGCGAGACGCTCGCAAGCGACCTGGAAGTGACGGGGCCGGTGACGATGGTTCTGTACGCGGCGTCGTCAGCGCCGGACACCGACTTCACGGCCAAGCTCTGCGACGTGCGTCCGGACGGCTATGTGCAGAATATCGTCGAGGGCGTGGTGCGCGCGCGGTTTCGCGACTCGCTCTCTGCACCATCGCCGATCGTGCCCGAGCGGGTGTACGAATACCGGCTCGACCTTTGGGCCACGAGCCATCTGTTCAAGGCCGGGCACCGCCTGCGGCTCGAGGTTTCGTCGAGCAACTTTCCCCGCTACGACCGAAATCCCAACACCGGGCACGAGCTTTTTGCCGACGCCGCGCTCGAGCGAGCGCATCAGGCAGTCTTCCACGACCGCCGCTACGGCTCGCGCGTCGTACTGCCGGTGATTCCTCGCTGAGAGCGTGCGTCTGCAACCAAATCGATGACCTGGGCGGGTGCGGGGGCGATTTTCCTCGCCTTCGCCAAGCCTGATAGTATCTGCAGGAGTTTGCGCGTAAAGCCGGGACTTCGAAGACTTCGCGAAGCTTGGACTACGGACTGCGAGGATAGACTTAATTTGACCGCACACAGCCTGTCGGGCCGACCGTGCTCGCCCGCTCACAATCACGGCAAGCCGATCCCGTTCGCCCTCGATCGAATCGCCCGCCCCGCCGGTCGATCGTTTTGCGTCGCGGCTCGCGCCGCCGCGGTCCTGCTCGCGATCGCCGCCAGCTTGGTCGGGTGCTCGAAATCGGACTCTCAGGGGGCAGGCGGCGGTTTCATGAGCGGGCCCGTCCCGGTACTCATCGCACAGGCAATGCTCAAAACCGTCCCGGTCCAGCTCCATGCGATCGGCACGGTCGAGGCCTACTCGACCGTCTCGGTGCGCTCGCAGGTGGACGGCAAGATCGCAGAGGCTCATTTCCACGAAGGCCAGGACGTGAAAAAGGGCGACCTACTGGTCACGATCGACCCCCGGCCGTTCCAAGCCGCGCTCCGTCAGGCCGAGGCTAATCTCGCCCGCGACCGCGCGCAGATGGCGCAGGCCGCCAACGACGAGAAGCGCTTCGCCTACCTCCTCGAGCAGGGCGTAGGCTCGCGCGAGCAATCTGACCAGGCCCATGCCACCGCGCAGGCCTTGCGGGCGACCGTGATGGCCGACGAAGCCGCCGTCCAGACGGCGAAGATCAACCTCGATTACACTGAAATCCGCTCACCGATCGACGGACGCACCGGCAACCTGATGCTGCATCCGGGCAACCTGGTCAAGGCCAACGACGCGACCGGCGCGATCGTGACGATCAATCAGATCAAACCCATCTACGTCGATTTCAACGTGCCCGAGAAGGATCTCGACGAGGTGCGCCGCGACATGAACGGGCATCAGCTTGCCGTGCTCGCGCGGCCGCGCAGCCGCGAACTCGAGCCCGCGCCCGAGAACGGCACGCTCAGCTTTATCGACAACACCGTCAACGCCACCACCGGCACGTTCGAGCTCAAGGGCTTGTTCGCGAACGCCGAAGAACGGCTCTGGCCCGGCCAGTACGTGGACGTCACTTTGACTCTCAGCGAGCTCCCGGACACAATTCTGGTGCCGTCGCAGGCGGTGCAGACAAGTCAGGACGGATCGTTCGTGTTCGTGGTCGAACGCGATATGTCAGCCAAGGCGCGGCCGGTGATCGTGGGCGATTCACTCGACGGCAAAACTGTGATCAAGAGCGGTCTGAAAGCCGGGGAGACGGTGGTCACCGACGGCCAACTGCGCCTCTTTCCCGGCGCCAAGGTGAAGGTCAAACAGGGACTCGATCAACCGGCGCAGCAGGTGCCTTCGTGAACCTGGCCGAAGGCTTCATCCGCCGCCCGGTGATGACGACGCTGATTTCGCTGGCGATCGTCTTCTTCGGACTGATGGCTTACCGGCAATTGCCGGTGAGCGATCTGCCCAACGTTGACTTCCCCACCATCGTGGTCAATGCCTCTCTGTCCGGCGCCAGCCCCGAGACGATGGCTTCGTCGATCGCAACGCCGCTCGAGCGCCAGTTCTCGACCATCGCCGGGCTCGACCAGATGTCCTCGACCAGCATGCAGGGCCAGACCAGCATCACGCTCCAGTTCACGCTCGATCGCAGCATCGACGCCGCCGCGCAGGACGTGCAGGCGGCGATCACCGCGGCACTCTCCCTGCTGCCGCAGGGGATGCCGAGTCCGCCGTCGTACGAGAAGGTCAACCCGGCCGACAAGGCCGTGCTCTATCTGGGGCTCAGCTCGCCGACCCTTCCGCTCTCGCAGGTGGACGAGTACGCCGAAACCTACCTCGCCGAACGCATTTCGATGATCAGCGGCGTGGCGCAGGTAGTGGTTTACGGATCGCAGAAATACGCGGTGCGCATCCAGGTCGATCCGCAAGCGCTCGCCTATCGCGGAATCGGCATCGACGAAGTTGCGCAGGCGGTCGAGAACGCCAACGTCAACCTGCCGACCGGCACGCTCTACGGCACGCATGAAGCGGTGACCGTCCATGCCAACGGCCAGCTTACCAACGCGGCCGCCTACCGGCCGGTAATCGTCGCCTACCGCAACGGCGCACCCGTGCGGCTCGAGGAAGTGGGCCGCGTGCTCGACGGCGTCGAGAACGACAAGGTGGCCGGATGGGTCGGCGACCAGCGCGCGGTGGTGCTCGCGATCCAGCGCCAGCCGGGGACGAACACGGTCGAGGTGGTCAACGCGATCTATCGCCTCTTGCCCTCGTTCCGCGAGCAGTTGCCGGCTTCGGTCAGCATCACCAACCTCTACTCGCGCGCGGATTCGATCGAGGCTTCGGTCTCCGACGTCCAGTTCACGCTGCTGCTGACCGTGTTCCTGGTCGTGATGGTGATTTTCCTGTTCCTGCGCAATCTCTCCGCTACCGTTATCCCCAGCGCCGCGCTGCCGATGTCGATTATCGGGACCTTCGCGGTGATGTGGGCGCTCAACTACACGGTGGACAATCTCTCGCTGCTAGCGATCACGCTGTCGGTCGGCTTCGTGGTTGACGACGCGATCGTGATGCTCGAAAACATCGTGCGCCACATGGAGATGGGCAAGAGCGTGATGGAGGCGGCGCTCGACGGCTCGCGCGAGATCGCGTTCACGATTCTCTCGATGACCTTTTCGCTGGCCGCGGTTTTCATCCCGGTGCTCTTTCTCGGCGGGATCATGGGCCGTCTGCTGCATGAGTTCGCGGTCACCATCGCGGCCGCCATCCTGGTCTCGGGCTTCGTCTCGCTGAGCCTCACGCCGATGCTGTGCAGCCGCTTCCTGCGCCCGCACGTGGGCGAGCGCCACGGCCGCCTCTACATGACGATCGAACGCGGCTTCGACCGCATACTCGAGGGCTACCGCCGCAGCCTGACCGTGGTGATGCGCCACCGCCGGGCGACACTCGCGCTGGCAGTCGGACTGCTGATGGGGACGCTCTATCTGCTCGCCGTGATCCCCAAGGGCTTTCTGCCCAGCGAGGATCAGGGCCAGGTGCTGATGTTCACCAAGGCGGCGCAGGGAATTTCATACGACGCGATGGTGAAGCATCAGGAGGCGCTCGCCGACATCATCCGCCGCGATCCCAACGTCACCACCTACTTCTCCAGCGCCGGCGCGACCGGTTTCAGCGGCGCCGGCAACACCGGCATCCTGTTCGCGCATCTGAAGCCGCGCCCCGGGCGCAAGCTGAGCGTGGACCAGGTGATGGACGAGATGCGGCCCAAGCTCGCCGCGGTCCCGGGGATCATCGCGTTTCTGCAGAATCCGCCGCCGATCCAGATCGGCGCCAAGTTCACCGAAGCCACCTACCAGCTTACGCTGCAAAGTCCCAACACCGATGAATTGTACAAGTACGCGCAGATCCTCGAGCACAAGATGCACGGGATGCGCGAGCTGACCGACATAACCAGCGATCTCCAGATCTCCAATCCTCAGGTCAACGTCGTAATCGACCGCGATAAGGCCCACTCGCTCGGCATCTCGGCCCAATCGATCGAGGACGCGCTGGACAGCGCCTATGGCGAACGCCAGATCTCGACCATCTACGCGCCCAACAACGAATACCACGTGATCCTGGAAGTCGAGCCGCAGTACATGGCCAATCCGGCGACGCTCGCGCTGCTTTACGTGCGCGCGCAAAACGGCGCCCTGGTCCCGCTCGATACCGTCGCGCGCCTGCAGCGCACGCTGGGGCCGCTTGCGATCAACCACTCGGGCCAGCTCACCTCTGTCACCATCTCGTTCAACGTCGCGCCCGGCGTCTCGCTGGGCAAAGCGCTCGCCGACGTCAAGGGACTCGCCACTGACACCGTGCCGGCGAGCATCAGCACCGGCTTCCAGGGCACTGCCGAGGAATTCCAGTCCTCGATGCGCAACCTCGGACTCCTTCTGGTGATGGCGATCCTCGTCATCTACATCGTGCTCGGCGTGCTCTACGAAAGCTTCATCCATCCGGTGACGATCCTCTCGGGATTGCCCGCGGCCGGCTTCGGCGCGCTGCTCACGCTGATGATCTTTCACATGGACCTCGACCTGCTCGCCTTCGTCGGCATCATCATGCTGGTCGGCCTGGTCAAGAAAAACGCCATCATGATGATCGACTTCGCGCTCGACGCCCAGCGCACCGAGGGCAAGAGCCCGGCCGAGGCGATCTTCGAGGGCAGCATCGTCCGCTTCCGGCCAATCATGATGACCACGATGGCGGCGCTGATGGGCACGCTGCCGATCGCGCTCGGGATCGGCGCGGGCGCCGACTCGCGCCGGCCGCTCGGCGTGGCGGTGGTGGGCGGGCTCTTCTTCTCGCAGCTGCTCACGCTGTACATCACGCCCGTCATCTACACCTACATGGAGTCGTTCCACGACTGGGTCACGTCATTGCGGCGCCGGCGCCGCGGCGAGACCGAACCTCATCTGCTGCCGGGCGGCAGGCGTACCGAAGAAGCGCCGCCGCGCCGGCGCGCCGCGTCCTAGCGCGCGCCGTCCGCCTCCACCGCGCTCTTTTTTGCCGGGCGCAAGTGCGCGATAAGTAGGGCCAGTCGCAATGGACGCCCGCGAAGGAGGCCACCGATGGCGCGGCTCAGTTCTCTCCCGTTCGAAAGGATCGATCCGGAGCTTCAAGCCGTGATGCACGAGTACGACGTGGAACTCGGCGGCTCCGGATTCGTGCAGGTCCTGGCCCACGCACCCGAGGTCTTCAAGGACTTCATCAAATTCTACTTCCCCCTGGTGAGCACGACGCGCGGCGCAGTCAACATGAAGCTGATCGAGCTCGCGCGGCTGAAGGTCGCGGAAAAGAACGAGTGCGCGTTGTGAATGGGCGCCCGATTTGCCTTGGCAAGGCAACAAGGACTGACCGAGGAACTGATCGCCGAGCTGCCCAATTTCGAAAGCAGCCGCAAATTGACTGACCAGGAAAAAGCGGCGATTCGCTTCGCCACAATATTAGCCGGCGACCATCGGCAGGCCTCGCAGGAGACCTTCGATGGCTTGCGCAAGCACTTTACCGAAGGCGAGATCATAGACCTGGGCTTCAGAATCGTGACCTTCGTCGGCTACGGACGGCTGATTCATGCGCTGGGGCTGGAGATCGGCAAAACTTGTCCAGTTTGGGAAGGCCAGTCCGATTTAGGAAGATCTGCCGGTTTGAGGAGGCCGGCCAGGCCCCCGAAGCTCTTTTTTGCTGCGCGCAAGTGCGCGATAAATAAGCGCGGCCAAAAGGCTCGCGGCGGGGGGCTTTGCGGGAGGTCCTTGTCATGGCGGTTCCGGCATATCCGCTCTTTATCGACGGCCAGGCGGTCGATACTTCCGACCATTACGACCTGCGCTATCCCTTCAACGGCGAGGTCGTCGGCACGGTCGCCCGCGCCGGCGAGGCCGAGATCGACGCGGCGATTGCGAGCGCAGCGCGCGCCTATGCGGAAACGCGCCGGATGGGACGCGGGCGGCGCGCCGACATTCTGAACGCGATGAGCCGCGGCGTGGCCGAGCGTCGCGCAGACTTCGAACGCGCGATCACGCTCGGCACGGGCAAGCCGATCGACTACGCCCGTGCCGAGGTCGGCCGCACGGTGGGCGTGCTTGCGCTCGCCGCCGAAGAGGTCAAACGTTTCGGCGAGAACGCCGAGCCGATCGATTTCGAGGCCGCAAATGCCGGCGCGGTCGGACTGGTCGAGCGTTTCCCGATCGGCCCTATCTCCGCGATCGCGCCGTTCAACTTTCCGCTCAACCTCGTCACGCATAAGGTCGCCCCGGCGATCGCGACCGGCAACACGATCGTGGTCAAGCCGCCGCCGCAGTGTCCGGGGCCGGCCCTGATGCTGGCCGAATTGGCCGCCGGCGCAGGATTGCCCAAGGGCGCGCTCAACGTGGTTTCGGCCGACCCGCCGGTCGCCGAGCGCCTGGCCACCGACGAACGGGTCAAGATGGTCAGTTTCACCGGCAGCGCCAAGGTCGGATGGGCGCTCAAGGCGATTGCCGGGACCAGGCGCGTGGCGCTCGAGCTCGGCGGCAACGGCGCCCTGATCGTCGATGACGGCGCCGACCTGGAATACGCCGCGACGCGCACGGCGCGCGGCGCGTTCGTCAACGCCGGCCAGGTCTGCCTCTCGGTCCAGCGCATCTTCGTCCATCGCAACGTCTATTTCGCGTTCCTCAAGCACCTGATCGATGCGACCGAGCGGCTCGGCGTTGGCGATCCGATGGACGAGCGGACGGTGGTCGGCCCACTCGTCTCGAGCGCGGCGGCCGACCGCGTGATGGAATGGATCGGCGAGGCCAAGGCGGCCGGCGCCGGAATCCTGACCGGCGACCGGCGCGTCGACAACGTGATCGCGCCGACGCTGGTCGAGCTTTCCGAGCCGAAGCTCCATCGGCTGCGCGTCTGGTGCGAAGAGATCTTCGGACCGGTCGCGACGGTCGAGCCGATCAATTCATTCGCCGAGGGAATCGCGCTGACCAACGATTCGCCCTACGGCCTGCAGTCGGGCGTCTTCACGCCCAATCTCGAACACGCCTTCAAGGCGTTTCGCGAGATCGAGGCCGGCGCCGTGATCGTCGGCGACACCGGCGTCTTCCGCGTGGACACCTATCCGTTCGGCGGCGTGAAGGGCTCGGGGCTGGGCCGCGAGGGCGTGCGCTGGGCGATGGAGTCGATGACCGAGCCGCGGATGCTGGTGCTGAGCCTGCGCGGCCGCTCCTGAAGCCTCCGCGCGGCAAACCGGGCAAGCTCACCCCTAACCCCTCTCCCTGAAAGGAGGAGGGAACCCTATGTTTCGGGCGGCGAGCCGCTTGCGGCATTTTGCGCCGCCCGCCTCGCGGCTTTTTGCGCCGATCGATGATTCTGTGCGAGTATTTTCGGCGGATTCCGCACGAGTATCGCGTTGGAATAGCGAGGCCCCATGGATTTCAAGTTCAGCGCAGACGACGAGGCTTTCCGCGCGGAGCTCAGGACCTGGCTCGAGGCCAATCTGCCGCGGCGCGAGCGCAGCGAGGACGCCGAAGAGCCCTTCGCCGAAGGAAACGAGAGCAACTGGGAACGCCGGCTTAAGTGGCACAAGCAGATGCACGCCGGCGGCTGGGTCGGCATCAGCTGGCCGAAGGAATACGGCGGCCGCGGCGCCACGCTTACCCAGCAGCTGGTTTATGGCGAAGAGATGAGCCGCGCGCACGCGCCGGCGCTGGTCAACCAGCTCGGCACGATGCTGGTCGGCCCGACGCTCATCCAGTGGGGCACCGAGGAGCAAAAAAAACGCCACGTGCCGAAGATCCTCGCGGCCGAAGAGATCTGGTGCCAGGGATACTCCGAACCCAACTCCGGCTCGGACGTCGCCTCGCTGCAGACCCGCGCGGTCGAGGACGGCGACTACTTCGTCATCAACGGGCAGAAGGTCTGGACCTCCGACGCGCATCACGCCGACATGTGTATCCTGCTCGTGCGCACCGCTCCCGACGCGCCCAAGCACAAAGGCATCAGCTACATCCTGGTGGACATGCACAGCTCCGGTATCACGGTACGCCCGCTGACCCAGATCACGGGCGAGCGCGGCTTTAACGAGGTCTTCTTCGAGGACGTGCGCGTCCCACGCAAGAATATCGTCGGCGAGAAGAACCAGGGATGGCAGGTCGCGATCACGACGCTGATGTTCGAGCGCACCGGCGTCGGCGACCCCAACATGAACACCAACCAGGTGCTGGAGCTGGCGCGCCTCGCGCAGGCAATGCCCCGCGGCAGCGGCAGCGCATGGGACGACACGGGCGTGCGCCAGCGGATCGCGCAATTCGCGGCCGAAGCGGCGGCGCTCAAGTACACCGGCTATCGCCAGATCACGCGCCGGCTCAAGGGACGCCCGCCGGGACCCGAGGGTTCAGTGATGAAACTCGGCTCGAGCGAACTTCATCTGCGGATGACCAAGTTCGCGATGGAGCTGCTCGGACCCTACAGCCAGCTCGAGCACAAGGCGCCTTTCGCGCTCGGGCGCGGCGTCTGGAGCTACCGGATGCTCGGCGCTCGCGCCTACACGATCGCCGGCGGGACCAGCGAGATCCAGCACAACATCATCGGCGAGCGCGTGCTCGGCCTGCCCAAGGGCTGAGCGCGGCGGGCGCCCGCGAAAAAGCAAGGCAAAAAACTAGATACGATGGATTTCAAGCTCAGCGCGGAGGACGAAGCGTTTCGTAAGGAGCTGCGCTCGTGGCTCGAGGCGAATCTGCCCGCCGGCGAACGGCGCAACCGATTCTCGCTCGAATTCATGCACAGCGAGGCCGGCGACGAATGGACGCGGCGCGTCGCCTGGCACAAGAAGATGCACGCGGCCGGATGGGTCGCGGTGCACTGGCCGAAAGAGTATGGCGGACGCGGCGCGACGCTCACCCAGCAGATGATCTACCAGGAGGAGCTCGAGCGGGCACGCGGACCGATGCTGGTCAACGCCCAGGGAATCGGCCTCGTCGGACCGACCCTGATGCTCTGGGGCACCGAGGAGCAGCGCCGCCGCTACATGTCGCCGATGCTCGCGGCGGAAGAAATCTGGTGCCAGGGATACTCGGAGCCCGGCTCGGGCTCCGACCTCGCCTCGTTGCAGACCCGCGCCGTCGAGGACGGCGACGACTTCATCGTCAACGGGCAGAAGGTCTGGACCTCCGACGCGCACCACGCCGATATGTGTTTTCTGCTCGTGCGCACGGACCCCGACGCGCCCAAGCACAAGGGCATCAGCTACCTCCTCGTGGACATGCACAGCCCGGGCATCACCGTGCGTCCGCTGACCCAGATGACGCGCGACACCGGCTTCAACGAGGTCTTCTTCGAGGACGTGCGCGTGCCCAAGAGGAACGTGGTCGGCGAGAAGAACAACGGATGGCTGGTCGCGCTGACGACGCTGATGTACGAACGGCGCTATCGCGGCCTGGACAACAGCATCGGCGAGCTGGCGGAACTGGCAAAAACGGTGAGGCGCAATGGCCGCGCCGCATGGGAGGACGAGGACGTCCGCCAGCAGGTCGCCAAATTCGCCTGCGATGTCAGCGCTCTCAGGCTGCTCAACCTGCGCCAGTTGACGCGCCAGTTGAAGGGCCTGCCGCCCGGGCCGGAGAGCTCGATCGTCAAGGTCGTGACGACCGAAGTAAACCTCGCGATAAACACCTTCGCGACCGAGCTGCTCGGCGCGTACGGCCAGATCGAACTCGACGCGCCGTTCGCGATCGCCGAGGGGCGATGGCTCTACCGGCTGCTCGCCTCGCGCGGGCTCACGATCGCGGCCGGCTCGAGCGAGATCCAGCGCAACATCATCGGCGAGCGCGTATTGGGATTGCCCAAGGGCAGCTAGAGCTTCACTACGCCGCGGTCAGGGCCTCGACCTCGTCGATCGTTTTCGGAATCGCCGCGGTAAGAACTTCATGGCCGTCCGCCGTCACCAGAACGTCGTCTTCGATCCTGATACCGACGCCGCGCATCGCCTCGGGTGCGCTCTCGTCGTCGGGCGCGATGTAGATTCCCGGCTCGACCGTCAGCACCATCGAGGGCTCCAGCGCGCGCGACTCTCCGCCGACGCGGTAGAGGCCCACGTCATGCACGTCCATCCCGAGCCAGTGGCTGGTGCGATGCATATAGTAGCGGCGGTAGGCGGCCGTCGCGAGCGCGTCGTCGAGCGGACCCTTGATGAGCCCCAGGTCGATCATGCCCTCGACCAGCACGCGGAGCGCCGCTTCATGCACGTCGTCGAAGCGCGCGCCCGGCTTTACCGCGTCGATTCCGCGGAGCTGCGCGGCGAGCACGACCGAGTAGAGCGCGCGCTGCGCGGAATTGAAGCGCGCGCCGACCGGGAAGGTGCGGGTCACGTCGGAGGCGTAAAAATCGACCTCGCATCCTGCGTCGATCAGCAGCAGGTCGCCGCCGAGCATGCAACGATCGTTGTTTATGTAATGAAGCGTAGCGGCGTTGGGGCCCGAGGCGATGATCGACGGGTAGCTCGGCCCGGCCGCGCCGCGCGAGCGAAACGTGTAGTCGACCAGCGCCTCGACTTCCCATTCCATCATGCCGCCCCGCGCCCGGCGCATCGCCTCCTTGTGTGCCTCGCCTGAAATCGCGATCGCGCGACGCATCGCGTCGAGCTCCTCGGGCCGCTTCTTAAGGCGCGCCTCATGAATCAGCTCGCGCGGATCGAGCATCGCCACCGGTCCAGAGCCGGTGCGCGGGCGCATTGCCTGCGCCCCCCGCATCAGCTCGAGCACGCGCGCATTCATCCGCTCGTTGATGCCGAGCGGGTAGTACACGCGCTCGACGCCTTCGAGGTAACGCGGCAGTACGCGGTCGAGCTCGTCGATGACGTAGGCCTTGTCGGCGCCGTACTCGAGCATCGCGCCCTCGATTCCGGCGCGCCGTCCGGTCCAGGTTTCGCGCTCGCGGTCGCGCGGCCGCACGAACATCACGACCTCGCCATCCTTGTGACCGGGCGCGAACAACGCCACCGACTCGGGCTCGGCGAATCCGGTCAGGTAGTAGAAATCGCTGTCCTGGCGGAAGATGAATTCGACGTCGTTGGAGCGAATCGCGACCGGCGCGCTCGGGAGAATCGCCACCGCCCCGGCGCCAATTCCGGCCATGAAGCGCGCGCGCCGATCCCTTAAGATTTCCGCCCGGCCGTTTTGATTCGCCGCACTCAAGCCGCCGCCCCTGGTTTTGCGGCGCCGCCTACGGAAGGCCCGCGCCGCCGACCTCGACCTCGGTCGTTTCGATCCGCGAGTTGCGCTTGGCGCGCAGCACTTCAGGATCGATCGATTCGGAGGTCAGCAAAAAGAGCATGCGGCGCGCGGGACCGCCCAGCATGCACGCGATCGGCATCTGCTCGCGCTTGATCCGCTCGGCGACATGCCCGCCCTCTTTCACGCGCAGAAGCTCGTGCGTGAACGGCGAGGCCACCCAGATCGCTCCTTCAGCGTCGAGCGCGATTCCGTCGGGCACGCCCTCGCCCAGGTCGGCCCACACGCGCCGATTGCTGAGTGAACCGTCGGCGGCGACGTCGAACGCGGTCAGCCGATGGCCCATCGACTCACCCACCACCAGCGTCTTGCCGTCGGGCGTGATCACCGTGCCGTTGGGAAACGCGAGATCGCGCGCGACCACGCGCGCCGCGCCGTCGGGCTCGACCATCACCATTTCCGCCGGCTTCTGCGGTGCGTTGGCGATGATGTCGTAGCCGAAGTTGCCGACATAGGCGCGGCCGCGGCTGTCGACCACCATGTCGTTGCAGTGATGGGATGCAAGCCCGGTCAAGTCGGCGTGCATCTTGAGCCCGCCGGCTTCCTGGCGCAAGAGCTTGCGGTCGGTCATCGAAACCACCAGCATCCGCCCGTCCGGAAGCCATCCCAGGCCCGACGGCCACGCCGCGACCTCGGCGATCGTCGTGTTGTGCCCCTGCAAATCGACCGCATTCACCGTATGGGCGTGCATGTCGGAGTAGTAGAGCTTGTTGTCGTGCCATCGCGGCCCTTCACCGAAGGCCAGGTTGTCGAGCAGGGTTTTGAACTGTCGCATGGCTCTCCTCCGAATTCGCGCGTTCGCGCGTCGCTTTGGTGGTTGCTATTCCAGCGCGCCGGCCGCCCGCAGCCGCGCGACCTCATCTTCGCTCAAGCCTAGCACTTGCGTGAGGACCTCGTCGGTATGCTGTCCGATAAGCGGCGCCGGGGCGCGCACCGGAGTGCCGGTGCGGCTCATCCGCCACGGCATTCCGCAATGCTGCCGGCGGCCGACTTCCGGATGGTCGAGGTAGACCCAGTAGCCGCGTTCTTTGAGATGCGTGTCCTCGGAGACGAATTTGTTGGGCGCGCATATCGAGGCTGCGACGCCCGCCGCTTGCAGGATCCGCTCCGCGTCGGCGGCGGTGCGCTGCGAGGTCCAGGCGGCAATCTCGGCCTCGAGTTCGTCCTCGTTGCGCTTGCGTGCCGCGGCGGTGGCGAAGCGCGGATCGGACGCCATCGCGGGCTTGCCGATGGCTTCCGCCAGGCGGGCGAACTCCGCGTCGTCGGCGGCCACGATCGACACCCACATGTCGATCATCACGCCGGTGTTCTCGAAGCGATCGCTGGAGGGGAAGACGCCGTGCGGCGCGAGGCAGCGGTCGCGATTTCCGTCGCGCGCCGGTTCGATCCCGTTCATCGTGTAGTCCATGATGCCCTCGGGCAGCAGCCCCATCGCGCATTCCCACTGGCTCATGTCGATGTACTGGCCCTCGCCGGCTTTTTTGCGATGGTACAGAGCGGCGAGGATCGCGAACGCGCCGTGCACGCCGGCGTTGGGATCGGCGTAGCTGAACCCGGCATGCATCGGCGGCCATCCCTTGTATCCGGTCAGCGCGGAAAGCCCCGAAAGCGGCACCTGGGCCGGCCCGTACGCGACGTATTCGTGAAACGGCCCGGTGTCGCCGTAGCCGGAGAGCGAGATCATGATCAGGTCGGGCTTGATTTTGCGCAGCTCCTCGTAGCCCAGGCCCATCTTGTCCATCACGCCCGACGCGAAATTGTTCGTGACGACGTCGCTCTTTTCGACCAGCCGATGCGCGATTTCGAGCGCGCCCGGCTTGGCGTAGTTGAGCGTCAGCGAACGCTTGCCCTGATTGTATTGGTTGAAATACCCGGAGCGGTTGATGCCCGGTTTGCCCTCCGGCCACGGCGGCAAAAGCCGCGTCACGCACGGCCGCGTCCGCGTCTCGATCCGGATAACGTCGGCGCCAAGATGGGCCAGCTGAAGGGTGCAATACGGCCCGGCCCAGACCCAGGTGAAGTCGGCTATTCTCACGCCCTCAAGCGGTAGCTTGGCCATCGTCAGTTCCCGTCCGCCCCCAAGCTCAAATCATGCCGGCGCGGCGGAGCTCTTCCAGACGCGCGGACGTCAAACCCAGGCGCGTGCCGAAAATCTCCTCGTTATGCTGCCCGAGCGTCGGCGCCGGGCGGCGGATCTCCCATGGCGTGCGGCCGTACTTGAGCGGCGCGCCGGGATACTTGTGCGTGCCCGCCACCGGATGCGCAATCTCGACGAAGAAGCCGCGCTGCTTCAGGTGATTCGAACTCAGAAGGTCGCCCATCGTCGAGACCGGCGCAAACGGGATCCGCCGCGCCTGCGCCTTCTTGTAAAGGTCGAGCGCGCTCTGGTCCTTGAGCCAGTCTTCGAGAAAAACCTTGAGCGCGTCCCAGTTGACGCCGCGCTTCAGCCGGTCGGCGAAAATCTCCTCCCCCGCCCATTCCGGATTGCCCATCAGCTCGACGAAGTTGCGCCACTGATGCTCCTCGACGCAGCAGACGAAGATATAGCCGTCGCGGCATTCCATCACTTCGAGCGGCTGGATCGGCTTCTGCCCGAGCCGCGACGCGACCATGTTCATATAGGGCCAGAACTCGAAGAACAGCTCCATCTGCGAGGCGAGCGATTCGTAGATTGAGACGTCGATGTGCTGGCCTTCGCCGTCGCGCATCTGGGCGAACACCGCGCCCATCGTCGCCACCGCCGCGTGTACGCCGCCCTGGAAGCCGGCCTGCTGGCCGAAGGGCTTAAGCGGCGGCATTTCGGGATGCTCGTGGCCGCCGCCGTTGATGTAGCAAAGCCCGCTTGCGCTCCAGAGCGTCAGATCCTCGGCGCGCCAATCGCGCTTGGGACCGGAAAGCCCCCACGGCGTGATCGAGCTCATCACCAGGCGCGGATTGCGGGCGCGCAGGCGCTCGAAGGCGAGCCCGATACGGTCCATATCGGACGGGACGAGGTTGTGAATCAGAACGTCGGCGTCCGCGGCCAGGCGCTCGAGCAGCGCGAAGCCCTCGGGCCGCGAAACGTCGAGCGTGATGCCGAGCTTGTTCGTATTGAGGTAGAGATAGAGACCGCTTTTTTCCGGATGCGCCGCGCCGCCGGGAAACGGGCCGCGCAAACGCGAGCGATCGCCGCCACCCGGCGGTTCGATCTTGATCACCTCGGCGCCCATGTCGGCCATCAGCTTGGCCGCGTAGGGCGCGGCGACCATCTCGCCCAGTTCGACGATTCTAAGTCCTGAAAGCGCTCCGGCCATCCAGACCCACCACCACCCGATTATTCGGGCAACACCTTGCGGAACGGCTTGATCTCGACCCGCTCGAATACGCCTTCGCGAGCATAGGGATCGTTGCGCGCGAACTCGCCCACCGCCGCCTCGCTCTCCATATCGACGATCATCAGGCTGCCGGTGCCGTCGGTGAACGGGCCGCCGATCAGCATTTTGCCGCTTTCGGCGAGCGGTCCGACGTACGCGAGATGACGCGGGCGAACGGCAGGTCTGAGCGCCGCGCCGTTGGGCCCGTCGTGGCCGATGATTACGAACAGCATGCCGGCTCCTCCTGGCTCAGCGCGAAGTTAGCACGCGCGGCGCGCGCCGCCCAAGCGCCCGCTCGCGGGTTTACGCAGCGACACGCGAGAGCACTCCGCCCCGCGTCACTTCGGCGAAATCGCGCCATGGCCCGTGTAGTAAATCATGAAGTAGGCGGCGCCCAGCGCGAACAGCGCCACGGTTGCCGCGACGTCGCTTGCCTCGACCGGATACTCGACGAAGCTGGTGGGCCGACGGCTCATCCCGAAGCCGCGCGCCTCGAGCGCCATCGCCATCGAATTGGCCTTGCGCAGCGCTCCCATAAAGACCGGGATCACCACCGGCACGTAGCGCTTGACCCGCTGCAGCGGGCCGCCGCGGTTGAAGTCGTAGCCGCGCAGGTTCTGCGCCTGGACCACGGTCAGCGCCGAATCGATAAACAGCGGCACCAGGCGGAACGCGAGCGTGATCGCGAAGCCGAGGCGATACGGAACACCCAGGCGCGCGAGGCCGGCCGTGAATTCCTCGACCTTGGTGGTCGAGAGGAACAGCACCGAGGTCGCCAGCAACTCGGCGAGCTTGAGGCCGCGCCCGAGGCCGAAGACCAGCGAGGCGCGGCTCAAATGGATAAGCGGAAGATCGATCAGCGCCGGACCCCGGCGATAGAAGACCATCCAGGCGAGCGTGGTAGTCAGGATCACCAGGATGAAGAGCCATCGCAGGCGGTAGAAGTTCGGCCATGCGCCGGTGAATTCCGCGAGCGCGAGCATCAAGAGACCGAGCGGCAGCAGAGCCAGCGGATGATCGACCCAATAGACCGACCAGAACATCACGAACAGCGCAAAGACCTTGACCGTCGGATGGAGCCGATGGATGAAGGTCGGGCGCTCGATGTAGAGAAAAATCGGCATCAGCCCTGCGCCCTCAGCCATGCGGCAAATTCATCGGGCGTGAGCGCGACCGTGCCGAAGCGGCGCGAGAGTTCGGTTGACTCGGGCGCGCGAAACGAAGAGGAGGCGAGCAGCTCGGCGCGGGTAAAGAATTCGCGCACGCCGCCGTCGTAAAGCTTGCGCCCGCGGCGCATCAGCACCACGCGGCGCGCGTATTCGGCGACCAGCCACGGCGTATGCGTGATCATCACGATCGCGATCCCGTCGCGGTTAAGCTCCGTCACCAGCGCCATCATCCGGCGCTGCTCGCGATAATCCAGCCCGGTCGTCGGTTCGTCGAGGATCAGCAGGCGCGGACGCAGCGCGAGCACGCTCGCCACCGCCAGGCGCTGGCGCTCGCCCTTGCTGAGAAGGAAAGGGTCGAGCGCGCGCGCGTTCTGCAAACCCACGGCGCGAAGGACTTCCTCGCATCGGCGCCGAATCTCGCCCGGCGCCAGATCGAAGTTGCGCGGGCCGAAGGCGACCTCGTCCTCGACGGTCGCGGCGAAAATCTGATGGTCCGGGTTCTGAAACACGTAACCGGCTTCGGCCGCGGTCTCGGCCGGGAGCATCGCCGCGCGGTCGCGCCCGTTAAGCATCACCACGCCGGCGGTGGGACGGAGCAGGCCCACCAGATGCTTGGCGAGCGTGGTTTTGCCCGAACCATTCTGGCCGATGATCGCGACGAACTCGCCCGGCGCGATCCGCAGATCGATCGAATCGAGCACCGGCGGGCCGTCAGGATAGTTGAAACTGAGCGCGCGAACCTCGGCCAGCGGCGCCGCGCCGCCCGCATCCGCCGCGTTCATGGATGGCGGATCCGCCACGGCGCCCGGCAGAGCGGGCGAAGCGCCTAGATGCGGGAGGGCGCGGCGAATCATCGCTTCGGCGTCGTCCAGGCCGGCGGCGTGCGCCGCGATTCCCGCTTTCACGAGCACGCGGTTCAAATCGGGCGGATGAACTCCGCACTCTTCGAGCAGGTCGAGCCGGGTCATCAAGTCGCGCGGGGCGCCCTCGGCGATTGTCTCGCCCTCGCGGAGCAGCACCAGGCGGTCGGCGTCGCGCAGCACCTCGGCCTCATGCTCGATTACGATCAGGCTGAATCCCTGACCGCGAAGGCTCCGAATCAGCGCGAAGACTTCGGCCTTACCCTCGGGGTCGAGGTCGGTGGTCGGTTCGTCGAGCACGATCACCGACGGACGCAGCGCCAGCACCGAGGCGATCGCGAGGCGCTGCTTTTCGCCGCCGGAGAGCGAGGTCGGGTCGCGGCGTTCGAAGCCGGCGAGGCCGACCGCCTCGAGCGCCGGGCGGATGCGGCGCAGCATCTCCTCGCGCTCCATCCCGACCTGTTCCATCGCGAACGCGACCTCGTGCGCGACGTTGGTGGAAAAAAGCTGCGCCTCGAAATCCTGAAAGACCATCCCGACCCGCGGCGCGACTTCGCATACGCGCGTGCTGTCGAGCGGCTGCCCGCCGATCCGCACGACGCCGGTAAACGTCCCGCCTTCGAATTCCGGGACGATACGGTTGAGGCATTTGGCGAGCGTCGATTTGCCGGCGCCGGAAGCGCCCATCACGCCCACCATCTCGCCCGGCCTGGCGATGAAGCTCACGCGGCCGAGCGCTGGACGTTCGCCGCCGGTATAGGTGAAGCTTACGTCCTCGAGTTCGGCGGCGTGCGGAGTAGCCTCGCCGCCGTCGAGACTCACAGCGCCGGCCGCTCCCCAAGCGGAACTCGCATCTTTCACATCAGCCCCACGCCGAACACGGCCAACAGGATGAACGGGCTCACGACGATCGCGATCGCCTTGTCATATGGCGGCTGGGTCATTGCCGCGGACAGGAACCCGGGAGTCCAATAGCCCGTGGAAACTAGGTTGCCCATCAGCCACGCGCCTCCCTCACCTACGACCAGGATCGCGAGGCCCAGGGCGCGCACGCTCCATCGGCGCTCCGTGAATTCGGGCATCACGTCGGTATAAAGCATCCGGCCGCGCGCGACGCGGGGATAGACGGCGCTAAGGATGAGCGGAGAGAGCACCAGCGCCGACGCCATGTTGTTGAACACGATCACGTTGCCAAGGATGCTGAACGGCCGCAGGCCCAGCAGGTTGTCGCCCCATCCGACGATGTCGGCGCAGAGCACGCTCGCGGCAAGGCAGGAGGCCACGTAGATGGCGATCGCGCCAGGCAATCGCGCAACCGGGCTTTGCCGCCCGGCGATCACGTTCCAGACCTTGTACGGGAGATAGCCGTAAAAAAGGTTGGCCACGAAGCCGAAGACGTCACCCGGGCCGACGCCGCCGAAGAAATCGCCGATCATGTTGCCGATCGCCGAACCCCAGCCGGCGGCGGGCCCGAAGAGGAATGAGCAGACGATCGGAATGGCATTAGCGGGGCGCAGTTCGGTCACGCCCGGAATGAGAGGCACCACCTTGAACGGCACCAGCACGGCGGCGTAGAGCGCAGCCGAGATCGCGCACAGCACGACCATCCGCGTATTGCGCCACATGGCGCCGAGCTCTCTCATCGTGCTTTTTTCGCTCTCGCGCTCATCTCGACGCCAAGCAGTATCCTGTCAACGATCCGCCGATCAAGCGGGCCCCATCGGATTTCGCCGACGCCGGACGGCGCTTGCCCCAAGCTCGCGCGGCAGCGAAAATCGAGTCATATTCCGCGAAGCGAAGTCGGGATCTATGCCTATCTACGAATATCAATGCGAGAAATGCCGCAAACGTACCAGCGTGCTCACGATGCGCGTGAGCGAGCGCGTCGAGGCGGTGTGCGAACACTGCGGAAGCAAGCGGATGCGCCGGCTGATGTCGCGCTTCGCGGCGCCGCGCAGCGAAGAGTCGCGGATGGACGCGCTGTCGAATCCCGCAGGCTTCTCCGACGTCGACGAAAACGACCCGCGCAGCGTCGCGCGCGCCCTTAGAAGGATGGGCAAGGAAATGGGCGACGAGATGGGCGGTCCGGAGTTCGACGAGGCGGTGGACCAACTGGAAAGGGGCGGCGGTCTGGACGACGACGGCGGCGGCGACGATGGCGGAGACGATCTGTAGCGCCTGGCCGCGCAAAGCAAAATCGCGCAAAGCAAACCCGCTCAAAGGAAGAGATTGATGGCGAGATTCTTCGCGGCGGCCGAGGCCGATCCGGCGCTGCTCAAGGGCAAAACGATCGCGGTCATCGGTTACGGCAACCAGGGACGCGCGCAGGCGATCAACCTGCGCCGGTTTGACCACCAGGTAATCGTCGGCAACCAGGAAGACCAAAGCTGGCGGCAGGCCCGCGAGGACGGCTTCGAGACGCTCGCGATGGACGCGGCCGCGGCACGCGCGGACGTCGTGATGCTGCTGCTGCCGGACGAGGTCGCGCCGGCCGCCTACCGCGAGCTTATCGCGCCGCATCTTTTGCGCGGCGGCAAGACCCTGGTCTTTGCCAGCGGCTACAACATCACCTACAAGTTCATCGCGCCGCCGCGCGAGTCCGACGTGGTGCTGGTCGCCCCGCGGATGATCGGGCAGGGCGTGCTCGACCTGCCGACGCGCGGCGAGGGTTTCCCGGTGCTGGTCGGCGTCAGCCAGGATTTCAGTGGGCACGCGCTTGCGACCGCACTTGCGATCACCAAGGGCATCGGCGCCTTCCTGCCGCATGGCGCAGTGGTCGAATCGAGCTTTGAAGAGGAGACGCTGGTCGATCTCTTCTCCGAGCACACGTGGGCGGGCGCGATGCTTTTTCTGCTCGACCGCGCGTTCAAGCTGCTGGTCGAGGCGGGCGTGAGCAAGGAGGTCGCGCTGCTCGAGCTTTACGCGTCGGGCGAGCTCGGCGAGATCGGCCGCGCGATGGCGACGCTAGGGGTGTGGAACCAGCTCAAGCTGCACTCACATACGAGCCAGTTCGGACAGCTCACCCACGGCGCCGATAAACTCGCCGCCGTGGACGCGCTGATGCGGAGAGCGATCGACGAGATTCGCGACGGGACTTTCGCGAAAAGATGGGCCGCCGAGCAGGCAGCCGGCTCGCCGCTCTACCATCGCCTGCTCAAGGAGCGGCGCTCGTCGCCGATCGCGACGGCCGAGCAGGAACTTTTCACGCGCCTCGGCCGCCCCTGACGGCGCGGGGACAGACCTGTCGCGTCAGTGGCTGGCGCGACCGCCGCGTCGGCTCACTTCTTCTTTACCGCTTCGACGTCGATCTCGACCGAGACCTTGTCGCCGACTACGGCGCCGCCCGCCTCGATCATCTTGTTCCAGGTAAGCCCGAAGTCCTTGCGGCTGATGGTGGTGGTTGCGGAGGCGCCGGCGCGCGTGTTGCCCCACGGATCCTTGATTGGGGCGCCCGCCACTTCGACCGCGAGCGTGACTTCCCTGGTGACGCCATGGAGCGTCAGGTCGCCGACGACGTTGTACTTGCCCTCGCCCGCCGGTTCGATCTTCTTCGACTTGAAGGTCATCGTCGGGTACTTCGCCACGTCGAGGAAATTGGCGCTTTTCAGATCAGCGTCGCGGTCGAGCGAGCGCGTGTCGATCGACGCGGTATCGATCGTCGCCTCGATCATGACCGAGGCGGGATCGGTGCCGTTGGCGGTGATCGTGCCCGCGACCTTGTCGAACTGGCCCCTGACGCTCGAGATCGTCATGTGCCGCACGGTGAATCCGACCGTGGTGTGGCCGGGATCGATCTGCCAGGTATCCGCCGCCGCGGCGAGCGGCGCGGCGCTCATCAGTACCAGGGCCATCAGGGTTCGCAAGATCCAGTTTTTCATCGGCTCTCCCCATGCCGTGCGCCGCCCGTGGCAGCGTCGGGTTTTTTCGTTCAACTCCGTTGTCGCCGGTAACAGGCTAGTCGGCTTCCAGCAGCACCACGGCCGCCGCCGCCATCCCCTCGCCGCGCCCAAGCGCGCCCAACCCCTCGGGGCTCGAGGCCTTGACGTTGAGCAGCGCGGGGTCCGCGCCGAGCGCGCCGGCCAGACGCTCGCGCATCTCCGCGACGTAGGGCGAAAGCCGCGGGCGCTGCGCGAAGATCGTCAGGTCGGCGTTGACGAGCCTCCATCCGCGCTCGCGCGCGAGCTTAAAGACTTCGGCGAGCAGCCCGATGCTGTCGGCGTTTTTGTAACGCGGGTCGCTGTCGGGGAAGTGGCGGCCCAGGTCACCCTCGCCGAGCGCGCCGAGAATCGCATTGGCGAGCGCATGGGCGGCGACGTCGGCGTCGGAGTGTCCGAGGAGCCCTTCGTCATGGGGCACCGTCACGCCGCCGAGTTTAAGCTCACGGCCGGGCCGCATCGGATGGAAGTCGAAGCCCTGCCCTACCCTAAGCCGCATCGCTTAGACCCCCCTTGATATTCCGCGATAGACGGCGGACAGGCGCGCGGCCCGCCGAAGCGGCGCGCGCGCGTTGACAATACTCAGGAGGGCGGCCAAGCTTTTACGCAGTCCGTTGCTACGGGCGCCAGGAGGAGACGTGGCCGCACCGGCATTCGTTAAAAATCCCAAGTTCATTGGCGGCGCGATCGTCTCCTTGTGGGTCGCCTATGTCGTGTACTGGAACCACCGGCTCAACCCGATCGACATCCAGCTCATCCCTTTCGTCAAACCGACCCAGCTCAAGGTCTCCTCGGTGATTATCGGCGCCGCACTCTTTGGATGCGTCGCCACGCTGGCAGTTCAGTTCCTGTGGCGCAGAGGAGGCTCGAAAAGCGGCTCCGTCGCTTCCACCGCTTCCGCCGACAGCACCAAAACCGTCGCCTGAGCGCCGGCCTTGAGCACGGTCGCGTCCGCCGGGCCGATGAGTAGCGCGTCGGCGCGCGAGAGCGAGCTCAGGATTCCGGAGCCCTGGTTGCCGGTCGGAGTGGCATAGAACTCGCCGCCCTCGCGCCGCAAGCGCACGCGCACGAACTCGGTAAGATCCTTCGCGGTCCTGATATCGACGGCACATCGTACCGCCACGCGCGGCAGGCCGAGGTCGCGCCGCCCGCCCATCTTCAGCAGCGCAGGGCGCGCGTACAGGTAGAAACATACCATCGTCGAGACCGGGTTCCCCGGCAGGCCGAAAATCGGGCGCCCGCCGACGAGGCCGAACTTGAGCGGACGCCCGGGCCGCTGCGCTACACCGTGAAAGATCTGCCGCAGGCCGAGTTCGTCGAGCGCGCCCTTGACGTGGTCGAACTGGCCGACCGATACGCCGCCGGTGGTAAGCACCGCGTCGAAGGCGAACGCCTCGGCAAGACGCGCGCGGATTTCTTCGGGGCGATCGCGCGCGACTTTCAGGATCGCGGTTTGGCCGCCCGCCTCGCGCACCGCGCCCGCCAGCGCGTACGCGCTCGAGTTGACGACTTGCGCGCCGGCCGGACGCTGGTCGACGTCAACCAGTTCGTCGCCCGTCGTCATAATCGCTACCCGCGGCGCGCGGTAAACTTCGATCATCGAGCGGTTGAGGGACGCGAGCATCCCAAGGTCCGCCGCACCGAGCCGCTTGCCCGGTTCCATCACCAACTCGCCCTCGCGCAGGTCTTCGCCGCGCGGGCGGACGAAGGCGTGCGGCTCGGCGGCGGAGAGGATTTCGACCCAGTCGCCGTCGGCGCGCGTCTGCTCGACCGGCACGATCGCGTCGGCGCCTTGGGCAACCGGCGCGCCCGTCATCGTGCGCATCGCGGCGCCCGTCTCGACCCCGGTGGCCGGCATCGCACCCGCGGCCACGGTGCCCAGCACGCGCAGCCGCGCCGGGTTCGACGCGCTCGCACGGGCGACATCAGCGGCCCGCACCGCGTACCCGTCCATCGCTGAATTGTCGAAGCCGGGGATGTCGCGCGGCGAGCGGATTTCCTCGGCGATCACGCGGCCGAGCGCATCGAGGATCGGCACGCGCTCGACGCCAAGCGGCGTCACGTTTTCGAGTACCAGTTGGAGGGCCTGGTCGGCGCTGGTCATTCTGTCGAGCCTTGGGCCTGTGTCGAGCCCCGGCCTGATTTGAACCATAGCCCGCGGCCGATTTGAGCGCCAGCCAAGCTGCCGGACGAAAGCTGACACCGGCGCAACTAAGGGGAATACGAGCAGAAGTCGGACCTAGAAAATCAGGTCGCTCGCGGTATCGCGCGCGTCGGCGCTTTCCTGGAGGGGAAGCCGCAGATCGTAACCCGACCCAGGCGGTACGCGATCGTGCAATATAGCCGGATTGTACTCGCGCAGAACCTTGACCGAGACTCCCGTGCTGCGGGCCGCCGCGGCGAGCGTCGTGCCGCCCTTAACCCTGACCACACGGAACTTCTCCGGCTGGGTGTAACTGACAGGCTCAAGCCCGTAGCGCTCGGGCTGATGGGCGATGATCGCGACCGCCATGAAACGGTCGAGGAGCGAGCGCGTATTATGCGGCAGGTTCGCGGTCAGACGGCTGTAATTGACGCCGCGGAGCGACCAATAGTCGTTCATCGCCGTCTCGCCTCGGTTCCAACCCACCAGCGCCACGCGCCAGTCGCCGACCTCATCGTGCAGCGTGGCGAGATATTGGGCCGCGGCGTGCGTGGATTTGATCGGGTCGCGGCGCTCGTCGATGTAATGGTTTACCCTGAGATTGAACCGTCGCGCCGTCGCGACACTCAGCTGCCATGGGCCGGCGCCTTTGCTGGAAAAGGAGCTTTCAGCGAACGAAAGGTAAACAAGTTCCGGCGGGAGATTGTGGCTCTCGAGCACCTTGACCATCATCGACAGGTACGGACGGCTGCGGCGGAAAGACCCCCTGATGCCCTCGTTATGCTCCGTGTAGGCATCTACGTAGCGCTGGACGGTCTGATTCAGAGCGAGCGGAAAGGGCGCTACTTTATGCGGGCCGCTGCGGACGTAAGGAAGCCCCTGCGCGAGGTCTATTGCCGCGTCCATGTTGACACCGTCGCCGTCCGAGGGCGAAGTAGCCTCTGCGCCCGCGCCTGCCTTTATGGGATTGCTCGATCGACCGACAGGAGCCGTTGCGACCAGACCGAAGTGGTCGCCAGGATTGGATGCGGCGTCGTCCAGGGGCGTAGTCGATCCACAACCGGCAAGGGCTGCGCCCACCAAACAAACCACCGCTAGTCGTATGACAAGATTCCCCCGCATGCCGAACCGTAACTCGACCCGGCCAAACCCTACCGGCCCCGAGGGATCATAATCAACACCACAGAAGCTGGTTTTCTGTAAAAAAAACTAATATTCTTTGTCAGATTCATTAGCTGACGATGTATTCTTATCATCCACGAGGCAGATTCTTAGGCCATCGCATGCTTTGTGATACCTTGCGATTTGGTCACCGGCACGATGCATAAGCCTCCCTCAATTCCCGTGGGTCTTTGGCGGGAAATCGTCGACAGCTTGAGCGACGCTGTCGTCGTCTTTGGTTCGGATCTAGCCCTCATTGCCATGAATCAGGCGGCGGAAACGCTCTTCGGAGTCTCGCACCTCAACGAGGCCGCGGTCGGCGCGATGCTGCGGAGCAACGAGTGGCTCCTGCGGATGGTCGAAAACTGCCTAATCAGCGGGCAAAACGTCGCTGACGCCGATGCAGGACTCAGTCTCGGCTCCCGGTCTGCCTCTGTCGGGGTCGAGGTTTCGCCGCTTCTGGCGGCCGGCGGAACAAGCCGCGGAGCGGTTGTCCTGTTCCACGACCTCGCGCTTCATCGCGGCGCCGCCCAGGCGCTCGGGACGGGTGAACTCGATTTGAAATTATCGCCCGCCGGCCTCGCGCACGAGGTCAAAAACCCGCTGACCGGGATAAAGGGCGCCGCCGAGCTGCTCGCCGGGCGGCTCGGTGCCGACCCCCGCGCCTTGCAGTATTGCGGGCTTATTCTGGAGGGAGTCAACCGGATCACGGCGCTGGTCGAGCAGGTGCTGACGGCAAGCGCCCCACAGCGGCTCAATTTCGAGCCGGTCAATATCCATCGCGTGCTCCACCAGGCGCTCAGGATGGCTGGGCTGCATCCGCATCCGCCCGAGGGAGTGACGATTGAACAACTTTTCGATCCCAGTCTGCCCGAGATCAGCGCCGACGCCGCGGCGCTCGAGCGTACCTTCCTTAATCTCGTGCGCAACGCCGCCGAAGCGATCGGCCCGAGCGGGACGATTCGCCTGCGGACACGGATGGAGACCGAGTTTCGCCTCACCGCAGAGGGACGCCGCCGCCAGTTCCTGCGGGTAGAGGTGTGCGACAGCGGGCGCGGGATGAGCGCGGCCGAACTGGCGCAGCTGTTCACGCCATTCTTCACCACCAAGCCCTCGGGCACCGGGCTTGGACTGGTGCTAAGCCAGCGGATAGTCGCAGCCCACGGCGGCAAACTCTGGGCCGAGGCCGGCGGGGTTTCTCCCCCCGCACGCCCGACGCAGGCTATCCACCTGGCCGAGCCCCATCACGGCCGGCATGCACACCTCGAAGAGCATCGCGTGCGCGGGATGACCTTCAAGGTCACGCTGCCAGTGGGCCCGCGCGATCCAGAACCGTCGGAGGCCGCATGACGCATCGGATAACAGTCGTAGCCGGCGAGGAGCGCATCGAAAGTAAAATCCGCGGCTTTGCTGCCGTTGCCGCATCTACCGATACTGTTACCATGGAACCCAGATGAATCAGATTGAAGCAAATCTCGGCGATGTAGCCGAGTCGCACACGATCCGTGCGCTGATTGCCGACGACGACCCGGCCATCCGGCTCGTCCTGCGCCATCGGCTGGAGGCCGAAGGATGGCAAATCGAAGAGGCCGCCGACAGCGCCGCCGCCCTCGAAGCGCTCACCAGCGAGCGATTCGCCGTCGCCCTGGTCGATATCATCATGCCGGGCATCGGCGGCCTCGAGGTGCTGACGACCGCCCGCGAGCGGGGATGCGCGACGCCGATCGTCGTGATCACCGCGGCTAGCACGATGAACAACGCGATCGAGGCGCTCAAGCGCGGCGCTCGCGATTATCTGACCAAGCCCTTCGAGAACCTCGACCTGGTGGTGACGACCGCCGCGCGCGCGGCCGAAACCGCAGCGCAGGCCTCCGAACTGGAACGGGTCAAGAAAGAGCTCGACCGCAAGCTGGTCGGCGGCGAGATCATCGGCCACAGCGCCGCGATGCAGGAGGTCTACAAGCTCATCGGGCGCGTTGTGAGCAACGACAAGATCGACGTCGTCCTGGTCTGGGGCGAAAGCGGCACCGGCAAGGAGCTGGTGGCGCGCAAGATTCATAATGAGTCGCGCCTGCGCGAGCCCTTCGTCCCGGTCAACTGCTCGGCGATACCCCACGGCCTGGTTGAAAGCGAACTGTTCGGCCACGAGCGTGGCGCGTTCACGGGCGCGAGCGAGCGGCGCGCGGGCAAGTTCGAATTGGCCGGCGCGGGCACGCTCTTCCTGGACGAAATCGGCGATTTGCCGCTCGAGTTGCAGCCCAAGCTGCTCCGCGCGCTCCAGGAGCGCGAATTCATCCGGGTCGGCGGCACCGATACTCAGCGCCTGCAGGCCCGCATTATCGCCGCGACCAACCAGGACCTTGAAACCGCAGTCGCCGCGCGCCGCTTCCGCGAGGACCTCTACTTCCGCCTGCGCGTGATCCTGATCCACCTGCCGCCCCTGCGCCAGCGCCGCGAGGACATCCCCGAGCTGACCGATTTCTTCGTCGCCAAAGCGGTCAGCGAAATGGGCTCGCGCGTGACCGCGGTCAGCCCGGAGGCGCGGGCGAAGCTGCAGGCCTACGACTGGCCTGGCAACGTGCGCGAGCTGGAGAACACGATGCTGCGGGCGGCGCTGCTCGCCTCGGGCAACACCATCCGCGCCGACGATATCTCGCTCGCGCGCGGCCCCGCAAGCGCGGCGGCCGCCGCCGGTATTGAGGGCGCCGCCGGCGATTCGTTTGCCGAACTCATCGGACGCCGCGTCGCGCAGTATCTCGAGAAGTCCAACGACGAGGAACCGCGCGGACTTTACCAGAAGCTGGTGGCCGAAATTGAACGCCCGCTTATCGAACAGGCGATGCGGCGGGCGGACGGCAACCAGGTGCGCGCCGCGCGCATCCTCGGGCTCAACCGCAACACGCTGCGCAAGAAGCTCGTGGACCTCGGAATCGCAACCCGCAAAATGTCCCTGGATTAGGATGTCCCTGGACTAGCCGCGCCGCCTGCGCGGCCTTGCCCGATGAAGTTTCCCTCGCATTTCTATGCGATGGTCGATCCGGCGGGCGGCCACGAGCCGCTTGCGCTCGCGCGCATCCTGCTCGATTCCGGCGCGCGGATGATGCAGTTGCGGTTGAAAAACGCGCCGGGCCGCGAGCTGCTCGCCGCGGCGCGCGCGATCGCCGCGTTGTGCCGCGAGCGCGGCGCGATGCTCATCGTTGACGATCGCTCGGATATCGCGATGCTTTCCGGGGCCGCCGGCGTCCATCTCGGCCAGGAAGACCTGCCGCTGGAGGCCGCGCGCCGCCTCGTCGGCCGCGATCTGCTGGTCGGAATCTCCACTCATAGCGTCAAACAGGCGGTCGCCGCGGAGCGCGGCGGCGCCGACTATATCGGCTTCGGACCGCTTTACGCGGGCGGTCTGCGCAATAACCCCGCGGGCAAGGGACTCGCCATGCTGCGCGAGGTGCGCGCGGCGGTGAAAATCCCGATCGTCGCGATCGGCGGCATCACCGAGGCGACGATGCCCGAGGCGCTCGCCGCGGGCGCGGACGCCTGCGCCATCATCACTGACATCGTACGCGCCGGCGACGTCGCGGCCAAAGTGAAAGCGCTGCTGGCCTTGCATCCCTCGCCCTGAATCGCGCACGCTGGGGCGGAATTCGCCGCGGGTCCTCATCACGGCCCTGGCGAAAGCTTCGGGAGGTTTGAGCGATGGGCAAATTGCAGGACAAGGTCGCGCTTGTCACCGGCTCAAGCTCGGGTATCGGACGCGGCGTCGCGCTCGCCTTCGCGCGCGAGGGCGCCAAGGTCATCATCAACTATCCCGACGAGTCCGAGGCGCAGAACGCGGAGGCGGTGCGCGCCGAAATCGAACGGCTGGGTGCGCAAACGCTCGCCATGCGCGCCGACGTCTCGCTCGAGCACGAAGCGCAGACGCTGGTTGAAACGGTGCAGCGAAATTTCGGCCGCATCGACATCCTGGTCAACAACGCGGGTATCGGCAACGTCGCGCGCGTCGAGGCGATGGCACCGAGCCAGTGGGACCGGATGCTCGCGGTCAACCTGCGCAGCGTCTTCCTGTGCACGCACTTCGTGCTGCCGATCATGTACCGCCAAGACTACGGCAGGATCATCAGCACCGCCTCTCAACTCGCCTACAAAGGCGGCGCGGGACTTGCGCACTACTGCGCGGCCAAGGCCGGGATAATCGCATTTACCCGCTCGCTCTCGCACGAGATCGGCACCAGCAACATCACCGCCAACTGCGTCGCGCCCGGCGCCACGCAGACCCGGATGGTCGAGGGGATCGACAAGGACCTGATGGATTCGATCCTGGCGTCGATCCCGAAACGGCGGCTCGGGACGATCGACGAGATCGTCCCGGCCTACGTCTTCCTCGCCTCCGACGAGGCGCGCCACTTCGTCGGGCAGTGCCTCAGCCCCAACGGCGGCGACGTGATGCTCTAAGGGTTGCCGTCGGCTACGAAACGAACCTGTCCGAAACGCGGGGCGGTTTGACGCACCATCGACGATGTGAAAAGGATCGCCGGTCGAACTTGATTCGCGATCTCAGGTTCGCGCCTTCGCCGATTCGCATTCTCTCGATCTCCTCGGCGTCGAAAATCCGCAGCCCCGGAGGGCGTTCCCATGAAGATACGATCTTTGGCTGGCATGGCCCTCGCACTCGTACTTGCGTCTGTTCCGCTTCGCGCGCAGGCGCAATCCGCGGCGGGCGGGATAGGCTCGGCCGCGATGGGCGCGGCCAAGCAGGCCGGCGAGAATGCCGGGGGGCAAATGCTGCAGAATATGGGTTCCGCGATGATGGCCTCGCCGGCTGCCTCGCCGGCGGCCGCCCCCGCTGCGGTCGCGGCTGGCGCACCTTCGGCGCCGGGCGCTCCCTCGATGCCCAACGCAGTGCCGGGCATTCCCTCGGCACCAAGCGTGCCTTCAGTGCCGGGCGCTTCCTCGATGCCCGGAGTTCCGTCGGTGCCCGGTGCGCCGTCTGTGCCCGGTGTGCCCGCGGTGCCCGGCGCGTCGTCGATGCCCGGCGTGCCCTCGCTGCCCGGAGCTCCCTCAGTGCCCGGCGTGCCCTCGGTGCCCGGCGCTCCCTCTGTGCCTGGAGCTCCGTCAGTGCCGGGTGCGCCGTCAGCACCGGCGATGCCGGTCGCGCCTTCGGGCGGCGGTTACTGACGAAGCGTTGACTCGTCAGGCGAGCGGTGCGAGCCGCTTTCCGATCAGCTCGCGCGCCTCGGCCGCGATCCGCCGCACGATCTCGCCCGCGGGCGCGATATCATTGATGAGCGCGCACGACATCCCGGCGTAAAACACAAACTCGTCAAGCTCGCCCTCGACGTATTCGGCCGCCGGCATCACCGTGTACTTCACCAGTGGCGGCATCGCCATCCCGGCGTGCTTGAGCGTACCCACCACTTTGCCCTCGCCCGGCCGCTTGCCGCTCGCCGGACGTCCCGCCCGCTCCCATTCTTCGTAAACAGCGGTGCGCAGCACGCGATGCGCCGCGTCGGGCCATCCCATGTCGAAGAGCTTGGTATGCACGGTGTCCTCGGCGCGCGCGTTGACGACGCGGTCCTTGTAAACCTGATGGGCCGCCGATTCGCGGGAGGCAAGCAAGCGCGTGCCGAAGACCGCGCCGTCGGCCCCGAGCGCCAGCGCCGCGGCGAGTCCGCGGCCGTCGGCCATGCCGCCCGCGGCGAGCATCGGCAGATCGCCGATCGCGTCGCGCACCTGCGGCACCAGCACCATCGTCGAAGTGAGTCCGCGCACGTGGCCGCCTGACTCCACGCCCTGCGCAATAATCATGTCGGCGCCGGCGCGCTTGGCGGCGGCGGCCTCGTCAGCCGAGCCGCACTGCCAGATGACTTTCTTGCCCGCGGCCTTGTAGCGCCCGATGTACTCGGCGGGCTCGCCCCAGAAGAGCGTCACCGCGTCGACTGGCGCAGCAGCGATCGCCTCGGCCACGCCCGGCCCGATAAATGGAATCAGCTGGTTGCAGGCGAGCGGCATTTTGGTCAACTGCCGCGCCGCGGCGAGTTCGTTGTAAATTCCCTCGGGAGAGAGACCGGCGAGCCCCACGGTGCCCATCCCGCCGGCCTCGGAGACCGCGGCGGCGAGATCGGCGAGCGCGATCGTGCCCATTCCGGCGAGCATGATCGGCAACTCGACGCCGAACAGTTCGCAGAACCTGGTCTTCCACATGGCGTGCGCCTCCCTAGCGCCCCTTAAAGGTGGGCTGGCGCTTTTCCAGAAACGCCTTGACCGCTTCCCGGTGATCTTCGGTGCGTCCGGTAAGCGTCTGGCCGACCGCCTCGCGATCGAGCAGCGTGCGCAAGTCGGCCGTTAGCGCGGCGTTGATGTTGGCTTTCATGTAGCCGTAGGCGATCGCGGGGCCCGAGGCGAGCCGGTTGGCCAGCACCGCGGCTTCAACCATCAGCGACGCCGCCGGCACCACGCGATTGACCAGCCCCAGCGCAAGCGCCTGATTCGCATCGATCGGATCGGCGAGAAAGTAGAATTCCTTGGCGCGCGCGGGGCCGACCAGCCGCGTCATCAGCCAGGTGCCGCCGAAGTCGCCGGAAAACCCCACGCGGGCGAAGGCGGTTACAAGCCGCGCCGAATCGGCGGCGATGCGCAGGTCGCACGCGAGCGCGACGCTGAGCCCCGCGCCGGCCGCCGCCCCGTTAATCGCCGCGATCGTCGGCTTCGGCAGTTCGTGCAGCATCAGGCTCACCTCCTCGGCACGACGCAAACTCGCCATCCGCTGTTCCACCGTGAGGCCGGGGCCGTCACCCTCGTTGCGCTCGCGCATCCGGCTCACGTCGCCGCCGGAGCAGAACCCGCGTCCCGCACCGCTCACGACGACGCATCGTACCTCGGCGTCGTGAGCCGCGCGGCCGAGTTCGTCGAGCAACCCAGCGATCATCTGGTCGCTGAGCGCGTTGAGCTTGTCGGGCTGATTGAGCGTCAGGCTGAGCACGCCGTCGCGGCGTTCGGCCAGCAGATGTTCGTTTGCCATAAAGCTCCTCGTCGATTGGCGGTCGCCTGCGGACATATCCCACGGATCGGCGAGTTCTGGCAAACCGGCGAAGAATGCCCTGGGAGAGAAAGACAGCAAAGATTGGAGGATTTGAGGACGTCAAAGCTAAATATTGCTTAATATAAATTAAAATATCATAAACAAACTGCTGATAGGATATCAGAGGTGACGCTATGCGGCAGATCGTCGAGTTACAAACCCGAACAGGCAGCAAGTTCAGCATCGCCCTGGACAACTGGGGTTCCGGGCTCGACGTGCTTATGCGTCGCTGGATCCTCTTGGACGGCCATTGGAAATGCGCGGACAGCCAGGATTGGGCGGAAGAGTCCGGCCGCAGCGGCGTCCAGATTCTGAATACCAGTTTGCTTGGCGCCAAGTAGAGCCGAGATTCCTTAGCGCAACCGCCACTCCCGCCTCGTGGCGCGGTATGAAACTGGTTTGGGAGGAGTAAGGGACGCAGCTATTTTTTGCGGCGAGTTCCGGTCATGGTCAGGTCGCCGGTCAAAGTCAAACCCGTCGTCTGCGACTCTCTCACGGGCCGAAGGTCCAGCAGCGACACCTTGTACTCGCACTCGAATTCCATGCTGATCTGTTCCTCGGGATTCTTGAACCCGAGCAGGCCGAACAATCCGTCGAACATGCGAGTTTTCGGAACGTACTCCTGCTTGAGGACTACATCGCCGGTCCAATAGTTGATTTTGCCGACGTGCCTGGTTTCAGACCACATCTGGCCGTTGCCGTTGTCCTGAATCCCGAAGTGGCTGCTGGTGTTCGGGAGACCGAAGATCTTCACCGACCCTGGAACGATATGCCTGCGCCGCATCTGACCATTTGGTAGCGAGGCACCCCCCCCGGCACCGTCTACCTCGACAGCACTGCGACTGTCGACAGCCCCGCTAACAACCTCAAATCACATTCCTGAGACCTTCTGTCCGTCAGACCTTCTAGCGATTTTTCTTGGCGTCCGCCCTGACACCATTTTTAGATTTTTAACGTGTCTACACAAGTCCTGAAGTGCCTTTCGTCGGACGCAACCTCGTTTTCTCTTGCAATCGGATCAATAATTTTTTATAGATTTAAATAGCAAGTCATAGCCTGCCAAAGGATGAATGCGGCTTTCGGTTCAGCTCGCTTTACGACGGTTACTTCAGACCCTCCAACCGGTTAGGCGGATTATGCGAAACTCGATCGTCTTGCTCTGCGGTGTCCTGTTCGGACTGGCCTTCAACCTGATGGCAGTCGCCAACCCTCGGCCAAACGTCCGGCTTGGCGAGCCGGTTACGTCACCTGCCCAGATCGAGATCCCCCTCGTATGATCAGGTTTGCGCGGCACTGAAGGTCTTCGTTCGCGCGTCACTTCAAGCGGGCCAGACGGTCGAGCGCAGCAGCGACCGCCTGCGTGCCATCGAGGTCGTGGCCCAGCGCGGCCGCCGCGTTGAACATCGATTGCATCAACGAAAGGCCCGGCAGCGCGAGGCCGCCCTCGCGCGCGGCGTCGGAGACCAGGCGCAGGTCCTTGCGGATAAGCTTTATGAAGAAGCCGGGACGCCAGTCGTGCGCGATTATCTTCGGGCCGAGATTGGCGAGCTGCCATGAGCCGGCGGCGCCTGCGCCGATCGCCTCGAGCACGCGCGCGCGATCCAGCCCGCCGCTCTCCGCGAGCGCGAGCGCTTCTGCCGCTGCTTCGAGGGTCAGCGCAACCGCCACCTGATTGGCGAGCTTGGTCATCTGACCCGCGCCCGCGCCGCCCATGTGCGTAACGCGCCGCCCCAGCTTCTCGAACAACGGAAGCGCCCGCATGTAGGCCGGCTCGGCGCCGCCCACCATGATCGTCAGCGTCCCGTCGATTGCGCCGCTCTCGCCGCCCGAAACCGGGGCGTCGAGATAGTCCACTCCGGCGCGGGCGAGACGCCCGGCGATCGCGCGTTCGGCGGCGGGCGCGACGGTGCTCATATCGATCACCATTTGACCCTTGTGCAGCGCGGGTTCGATCCGCGCGACTACGCTTTCGACTTCGGGCGTGTCGGGCACCATGATGAACACGGCTTCGGCGCCGCCGGCCGCGGTGGCCGGGTCGGCCGCGACGGTCACTTCGGAGCCTTCCGCGGCAAGCGCGACGGCTCTTTTGGCCGTACGGTTGTGCAGCCGCAGGCGATGGCCCGCGCGCATCAGGTTGCGCGCCATCGGCGCGCCCATGATTCCGGTTCCTATCCACGCGATTTCCATCGATGGAGATCTCCCTTGCGATGCGAGGAGCTTCTGAAAGCTGCGAGACCAACCTAACGCGACGGCGTGGCGCGCACAAAGTGCCGGCGCGAAAGCCCGGCGCCGATCGAAATCGCGCCGTGGGCCGCATCCCAGGGGAGCGGCAAAAAAAAGGCCGGGCGACGATTGCGCCCGGCCTTTTGTCGTAAGTGCGGCCTTGTTCTACGCCGCCACCTTGGTCTGTCCGGCCTGGCTCTGCTCCTCCGCGATCGATCCTTGCTTGGAGAGCGCGACGGCGAGCCCAAGCATCAGAATGGAAAAGACCGTGATCGCCACCCGGCTCCAGCTGAAGGCGACCTCGGTTGCGGTAAAAGGTGCGGCGAGTATGCCGACCAGGTTCATCACCTTGATCATCGGGTTGAGCGCCGGGCCGGCGGTATCCTTGAACGGATCGCCGACGGTGTCGCCGACGACGGTCGCCTTGTGGACTTCGGTGCCCTTGCCGCCGAGGAAGCCGTCCTCGACCTTTTTCTTGGCGTTGTCCCAGTTGGCGCCCGCGTTGGCCATGAAGACCGCGAGCAGCTGTCCGGTGAGGATGGTGCCGGCGAGAAAGCCGCCGAGCGCTCCCGCGTCGAGTCCGAATCCGACCATCAGAGGCGCGAACACGGCGAGGATGCCGGGTCCGAGCAGCTCCTTCTGCGCGGTCGCCGTGACGATATCGACGCAGCGCGCGTAATCGGGCTTCTCCTTGTACTCCATGATCCCCGGATGCTCGCGGAACTGGCGGCGAACCTCGAAGACCACCTGGTAGGCCGCGCGGCTGACGGCTTTAATCGCGAACGAGCTGAACAGAAACGGCACCGCGCCGCCGATCATCAGGCCGACGAACACGGTCGGCATGTTGACCTGGACGCCGAGCACGCCGAGATGGGCCTCGTCGATGAAGGAGCGGAACAGCGAAACCGCCGCGATGACCGCGGTCGCGATCGCGAGCCCCTTGGTCAGCGCCTTGGTGGTGTTGCCGATCGCGTCCATCCACGACAGCGTGCGCGAGGCCTCTTCCTGATGGATTCCGCCCATCTCGAAGATGCCATGCGCGTTGTCGGTGATCGGTCCGTAGGTATCCATCGCGAGGATGAAGCCGGTGGTGGTCAGCAGTCCGAGCCCGGTGAGCGCGATGCCGTAAAACTGCAGCGCGAGCGAGCCGTGGAAGATGATCATCGCGCCGACGATGCACAGGACGATCACCATCAGCGCCCACACCGAGGACTCGAGCCCTTCGGCCATCCCCGACAGGATTAGCGTCGCCGGGCCGGTGCGCGCGGCATAGGCGGTTTCCGTAACCGGGCCGCGGTCCGGGTGGGTGAAGTAGTTGGTCAGCCACAGAGTTACGACGGCGAGGATGATGCCGAGGGTGGCGCACCAGGCGAAGCGCCAGTCGGTCGCGCCGGTCTTGGGGTCGGCGAGATAGAACCAGTTGACGATGAAGAAGCCGATGACCGACACGACGGCCGAGGTCATGTAGCCCATGTTGATCGGGCGCATCGGATCGCGCATCTCGCCCTCGGGCACGCGCACCGCAAGGATTCCGATGATCGAGGAGAAGACGCCGACCGCGCGCAGGATGAGCGCGAAGATGATGAGTTTCATCGCAAACGCGCCGGCCATCGCGCCGTACAGGTTGGTGAAATCCTTTTCGCCGAGCGCATAGGCGGCGAGGATGATCGCGGCAACCAGCGTCACTTCGTACGACTCGAACACGTCGGCCGCCATCCCGGCGCAGTCGCCGACGTTGTCGCCCACGTTGTCGGCGATCGTCGCCGCGTTACGCGGGTCGTCCTCGGGAATTCCGGCCTCGACCTTGCCAACCAGGTCGCCGCCGACGTCGGCCGCCTTGGTGTAGATGCCGCCGCCGACGCGCATGAAGAGCGCGGCTAGCGAGCCGCCGAAGCCGAATCCGATCAACACCTTCATCGCGTTTTCCTGGAAGACCAGGAAGATGATGGTCGCGCCGAGCAGGCCGAAGCCGACCGTGAACATGCCCGAGACGCCGCCCGCCTTGAACGCGATCTCCATCGCGTCCTTGAAGCTGGTGAGCGCGGCGTTGGCGCTGCGCACGTTGCCCTTGACCGCGAGCTTCATGCCGACGAAGCCGGCACCGTAGGAGGCGCTGACCCCCATCAGGAAGGCGATCGCGATGCCGAACGAGAGCGACGGATTGTCGGGATAGACGTGCTGGTACATGAAAAAGAGCGCGAGCGCGATTATGACCACGAACCAGATCATGGTTTTGACCTGGCGTCGCAGGTAGGCCATCGCGCCTTCCTCGACCGCGTCGGCGACGTCGGTCATCGACTTGGCGCCGGGACTGGCCTTGAGCACGGTGCGCGCCAGCGACCAGCCGTAGAGCAGGGCAACCACGGCCGAACCTAGCACCGCCCATAAGATGACCAGCTGGTTGCCGGTCAGGTGCGGCAGAACAATATTAGCTTCGCTCATCTGTGTCTGGGTCTCCTGAAAATCTGACGCTTACAGCGCCGCCGCGCCGGTCATCGGCCGGCCCCCAATAGCTGTACCGCGCGAGCGTTGCGGTCTACGGCGCTTAGTTACTTGGATCAACCGATGAAGTCTAGGGATTCGCCGGCTCTGTGTCCAGCCGTCGCGCCGTGCCCCAAGGGAGGAAAAAAAACCTCCGTAATAACGATCCGCGAGCCGGGGAAAATCCGTCGCCCCGGACACGAATCACCGGCACGAATCACCGCCGCGCATTCGGCGTGTGTGCAAAAGCGCGCGCGTCTTTGCACAGCTTCTTTGGACGCGCGGATTGATCGCCCCGTGGCTGGTGTGTTTAGCTGATCATTCCACCAACTATGAATGTCAATCTTGAGAGCCCTTCGGCGCTTCGGCGCAAACTGACCATCGAACTCGAACCGGCCGAGATCAAGACCGAACTCGACCGCGCCTACAACGATTTGCGCCGCAACGTGGTGCTCAAGGGCTTCCGCCCCGGGCGCGCCCCGCGCACGATGCTCGAGCGGCTATTCGGCGACCGGGTCCGCGGCGAGATCGTGCAGAAGCTGATCAAGGAATACACCGACAAGGCGCTGGAGGAACAGAACCTCAAGCCCCTGCTGCCGCCCGAGATCGTCACCGAGGAAAGCGACCTCGCCAAGGCGCTGCGCTTCAGCGCGACTTTCGATCTGCGCCCCGAGATCGTGGTGCGCGACTACCAGGGGCTGCGCGTGCCGCGCTCCCTGGTCGAGGTCAGCGACGAACAGCTGCAGAAGGCGCTCGAGGATCTGCGCGAGCGCTCGGCCACGCTCAAGAAGATCGAGGATCGCACCCGGGTCGAGCGCGGCGACCTCGTGCTCGCCGAAATAGAAGGCTTCGTCGACGGCAAGCCGTTCGAGGGCGCCAAGCTCGGCCAGCGCATCGTCGAGGTTTCTCCCGACCGCCTGGCGCACGGGCTCGACGAGTTGCTGGCGGGCGCGGAGGTTGGCCATCCGGCAAGCGCGACGCGGAGCTATCCCGCCGATTACGCCGAGAAGGATCTCGCCGGCAAGGGCGTCGAGTGGCGCGCCGCGGTCAAGGAAATCTATACCCGGGTGCTGCCCGCGCTCGACGACGAATTCGCCAAGGATCTCGGCGACCTCGCCTCGCTCGACGAGCTACGCGAGAAGGTGCGCGAGCAGCTGATGCAGCGCGCGCGCGAGGAGGCCGACATGCGCGCGCGCCAGGGCCTGCTCGACCTCGTGATCGAGCGCAATCCGATCGAGGTGCCGCAGTCGCTCGACGATCGCGAGCGCGAGCTGATGGAGTCCGAGATGGCGAGCGCGCTGGTGGCCGCGGGAATGTCGCGCGAGGCCGCGGCCGAACGGGTGGGCAACAGCGCCGACGAGATCCGCACGCGCGCCCGCAAGCGCGCGCTTAGCTCGCTCATCGTCGACGCGATTGCCGAGCAGGAAAAAATCGAGGTGAGCGACGACGAACTCGCCGCGCGCGTGGCGCATATCGTGACTCGCAGCGCCGGGCGCGAGCGCGATCATGTGGCCGAGCACTACCGCAGCGAAGAGCATCGCGCGCAGCTCAAGCAATCGATGCGCCGCGAGAAGACGCTCGACGTCCTGCTCGAGCGCGCGCAGTCCGAGAGCGCAGAGGCGGCGAGCGAGCCGCCCGCCGACACGCAGTGATGGCCGCACGCGGCAGATTTCAGGTTGCCGCGCTATCCCAAACTGGATAGAATTTTACTGGAGTGCCTGCACGGATAAATTATCACCGGTCGCTCCAGGCCGGGGTTCTATGAGCAGTCTGGTTCCGATCGTCGTCGAACAGACCGGGCGCGGCGAACGCTCCTACGACATCTACTCTCGCCTGCTCAAGGACCGCATCGTTTTCCTCGGCACCGAGGTCAACGACGACGTCGCCAACCTGATCACCGCGCAGTTCCTGTTCCTCGAGTCCGAGGATCCTGAAAAGGAGATCAGCTTCTACATCAACTCTCCGGGCGGATCGGTCACCGCGGGGCTGGCGATCTACGACACGATGCTGTTCATCAAGCCGCCGGTCTCGACGCTCTGCCTCGGGCAGGCGGCGAGCATGGGCGCGGTGCTGCTGACGGCGGGGCAGAAGGGGCGGCGCTACGCGCTGCCGCACTCCCGGGTCATGCTGCATCAGCCGCTCGGCGGTGCGCAGGGGCAGGCGGTCGACCTCGACATCCAGGCGCGCGAGATTTTGCGCATGCGCGAGGAGATCAACAACATCTTCGTTCGCCACACCGGGCAAAAGCTCGCCCGCATCGAGAAGGACACCGATCGCGACCTGTTCATGTCACCCGAGCAGGCGGTTGAATACGGACTGATCGATGAGGTAATCGTTAGGCGGGGATCCTCCAAGTGAAGGGCGGCGGGAGGCATTAATGGCCAAGCACGACGACCGCTCGGGCAACCTGGTCTGCTCGTTCTGCGGCAAGAGCCAGGATGAAGTCCGCAAGCTGATTGCGGGTCCGACGGTTTATATCTGCGACGAGTGCATCGACCTCTGCAACGACATCATCGCGGAGGAGACTGACAGCGAAGAGGCGTTCAGCCAGACCTCGGCGGTCCCTAAGCCGGCCGAGATCAAGCGCGTGCTGGACCAGTACGTGATCGGGCAGGAGCGGGCAAAGAAGATCCTGTCGGTTGCGGTGCACAACCACTATAAGCGCATCGATTCGCAGATGGTGACCGGCGAGGTCGAGCTGCAGAAATCGAACATCCTGTTGATCGGCCCGACCGGCGTCGGCAAGACCCTGCTCGCGCAGACGCTCGCGCGCTTTCTGCAGGTGCCCTTCACCATCGCCGACGCGACCTCGCTGACCGAGGCCGGCTACGTCGGCGAGGACGTCGAGAACATCATCCTGTCGCTGCTGCAGAATGCCGATTACGACATTGAGCGCTGCCAGCGCGGCATCGTCTATATCGACGAGATCGACAAGATCGCGCGCAAGGGCGACAACCCCTCGATCACGCGCGACGTCTCGGGCGAAGGTGTGCAGCAGGCGCTGCTCAAGATCGTCGAGGGCACGATGGCATCGGTGCCGCCCAAGGGCGGCCGCAAGCATCCGCAGCAGGAGTTCCTCCAGGTCGACACCACCAACATCCTGTTCATCTGCGGCGGCGCGTTCGTCGGCCTCGACGACATCATCCGCCGCCGGATCGCGGGCAAGACGATGGGCTTCCGCGCCGACCTCTCCCATCGCGATCCCAAGACCGTCTCCGAGCTGCTCAACGAGGTGCAGCCCGAAGACCTGCTGAAGTTCGGACTGATTCCGGAGTTCGTCGGGCGCCTGCCGGTGATTGCGACGCTCGGCGAGCTGGACGAGGACGCGCTGGTGCGGATTCTGACCGAGCCCAAGAACGCACTGGTGCGCCAGTATCAGAAATTGTTCGACATGGAGAACGTCCACCTCAAGTTTACCCAGGGAGCGCTGCGCGCGATCGCGCGCGAGGCGCTCAAGCGCAAGTCGGGCGCCCGCGGCCTGCGCGCGATCATGGAAGCGATCATGGTGGACCTGATGTACGAGATCCCCTCACAGCCAAACATCAAGGAGGTTCTGATTTCCGAGGAGGTGGTCACGCAGAAGGAACAGCCGCTGCTGGTCTACCAGAAAACCGCCGAAACCGCTTGAACATCCCGGGAATAGATAACCGATGCTTTTTCGCAACGACAAGGATAAAAAAGACGGCCGCGACGGACATGGCGACATGGTTCCGCTGCTGCCGCTGCGCGAGCTGATTGTCTTCCCGCACCAGGTCTATCCGATATTCGTCGGCCGCCAGAAGTCGATTAAGGCTCTGGAAGCCGCCGAGGCACGCAAGCAGCCGATCCTGCTGGTCGCGCAGAAGGACGCCAAGGTCTCCGACCCCGGCCCGCAGGACATCTACGCGACCGGCACGCTCGGCGTGGTGGTGCAGCTCCTGCGCCTGCCGGACGGCACGGTCAAGGCGCTGCTCGAGGGCAAGCGCCGCGCGCGGATCGTGCGCTATGCGGCCGAGGAAGATTATTTCCAGGTCGAAGTCGAGCCGATCGAAGAGATTTACGACCGCACCACCGAGCTCGAAGCGCTGATCCGTTCGGTCAACGCCACCTTCGACAACTACGTGCGGCTCAACAAGAAGATTCCGCCGGAGATGGTCACCTCGATCGCCGCAGTCGACGATCCGGCCTATCTCGCCGACAAGCTGGTCGAGCATCTGGGCATCAAGCTCGAGGACAAGCAGGCGCTGCTCGAGTGCGCCAATCCGGCCGAGCGCCTGGAGAAGATCCTCGGCTACATGCGTTCGGAACTGGAAATCCTGGAGGTCGAAAAGCGCATCCGCTCCCGGGTCAAGAAGCAGATGGAGAAGACCCAGAAGGAGTACTACCTCAACGAGCAGATGCGGGCGATTCAGAAGGAATTGGGCGAGAAAGACGAATTCAAGAACGAGATCCAGGAACTCGAGGAGAAGCTGCGGCAGAAGAAGATGCCGGCCGAGGCGCGCGAGAAGTGCGAGCGCGAGATCAAGAAGCTCAAGATGATGTCGCCGATGTCGGCCGAGGCGACCGTGGTCCGCAACTATCTCGACTGGTTCCTCGCCCTGCCCTGGTTCGAGTACACCGAGGATAAGCTCGACATCACGGAAGCCGAGCGCGTGCTCGAGGAAGACCACTACGGGCTCGAGAAGGTCAAGCAGCGCATCCTCGAATACCTCGCGGTGCAGACCCTGGTGGGCCAGATGAAGGGTCCGATCCTGTGCCTGGTCGGGCCTCCGGGTGTGGGCAAGACCTCGCTCGGCAAATCGATCGCGCGCGCGACCGGACGCAAGTTCGTGCGCGTCTCGCTGGGTGGCGTGCGCGACGAGGCGGAAATCCGCGGCCATCGCCGCACCTATATCGGCGCACTCCCCGGCAAGATCATCCAGTCGATGCGCAAGGCCACCTCGGGCAATCCGGTGATGCTGCTCGACGAGGTCGACAAGATGTCGACCGACTTTCGCGGCGATCCGTCCTCGGCCCTGCTCGAGGTGCTCGACCCCGAACAGAACTGCACCTTCAACGATCACTATCTGGATTGCGATTACGATCTGTCCAAGGTGATGTTCGTCACCACGGCCAACACGCTCGAGCGCATCCCGCGCCCGCTGCAGGACCGGATGGAGATCATCCGCATTCCGGGCTACACCGAGACCGAGAAGCTCAACATCGCCAAGCGTTACCTCGTGCGCAAGCAGCGCGAGGCCAACGGCCTCAAGGAGGAGAACATCGAGTTCTCCGACCAGGCGATCCTGCAGATCGTCCGGCTCTACACGCGCGAGGCCGGAGTGCGTAACCTCGAGCGCGAAATCGCTTCGATCTGCCGCAAGGTCGCGGTCGAAGTGGTCAAGACCGACCGCAACGCGCACGTGCGCGTCTCCGCCTCGAGCCTGGCCAAGCATCTCGGACCGCCGCGCTTTCGCTACGGGATGGCCGAGAGCGAGCCGCAGATCGGCGTCGCCACGGGGCTTGCCTGGACCGAGATGGGCGGCGAGCTGCTGGGCGTCGAGGTCACGATCGTGCCGGGCCGCGGCAAGCTGACCGTGACCGGACAGCTCGGCGAGGTGATGCAGGAGAGCGCGCAGGCGGCGATGTCGTACGTGCGCTCCCGTGCCGCGGCGCTCGGCCTCGCGCCGAACTTCTATCAGAAGATCGACATCCACATTCACATCCCCGAGGGTGCGACGCCCAAGGACGGCCCCTCGGCCGGCATCACGCTCGCCACCGCTCTCGCCTCGGCCCTCTGCCGCGTCCCGGTGCGCAACGACCTCGCGATGACCGGCGAGATAACGCTGCGCGGGCGCGTGCTGCCAATAGGCGGGCTCAAGGAGAAGATCCTCGCGGCCCATCGCGGCGGCGTGAAGAACGTGCTCATTCCCAAGGAGAACGCCAAGGACATCGAGGACATCCCGGCGCCGATCCTGAAGAACGTCACGCTTATCCAGGTCGAACACATGGACGAGGTTCTGCGCCACGCCCTGGTGCTGCAGGACCCGGAAGCGTTCTTCAAGGCCAAGCCGGGCGCGCTGGATTATACGGCTGTCGCCGACAGCGCCGACAGCAAGGAAGAGCTGGTGGACGACGACGAGGCGGACGACACGACGATTCCGCCCCCTCCCACCAACCTCTCCTGAGGGCTTGGCGAAACGCGGCCGGAATAATACAAGGTAGATTGCCGCGCGCGGGGCGCATCGCGCCGGCGCGCAGCTTTAATCAGGCAAATCCAGGTGTCACGGGGAACGGGACGGATAAATGACAAAGGCCGAACTAATCGAGGGACTGGCCAACAAGCTCAACCTCAACAAGGCTGAAGCCGAGAAAGCGATCAATGTCCTGCTCGACGACATCGTCGCCGCGCTTAAGCAGGGCGAGCGGGTGAACATCTCGGGCTTCGGGACGTTTTCGGTATCGGAGCGGGCCTCTCGCACCGGGCGCAATCCGAAGACCGGCGAGGCGATCCAGATTTCGGCGAGCCGCTCGGCCAAGTTTCGCGCGGGCAAGCAGCTGAAGGACTCGCTCAACGACGCCGCTCCGGACGGCGGCTCGCAGCCGAGCGCGCCGTCGGCCTGAGCCCGCGGCGCGCGGCGAAGCGATAGTGGCGGCAGACGCCGCGCCCGCGCCGGGCGCGGCGTTCGCTTGTCTGCGAGGGCGGTTAGCTCAGCGGTAGAGCATCGGCCTTACAAGCCGAGGGTCGCAGGTTCGAAACCTGCACCGCCCACCAATGAAATCAGCTAGTTAGCAAGGGTTTGATTCTCGATTTCCGATGACTGTGCCCAATTTTGTGCCCCATCAGCCTGAATTTCGAGGGGTTCAAGCGTTCTAATTGCTTCTTCCTTTGCGCGAGTCCGTATATGGCTATACCGCTCCAGCATCCTCCGACTCACGTGCCCTGCGAGCGCTCGAATTGTTTCTTCACTGACATTGGGATTCTCGGCTAACCGCGTGATGAATGTGTGTCTGAGATCATGCCATCGGTAATCGACAGCGGCGAGCCGACGCACTCGCTCCCAGGTTTTCTTCCACTCTCCAATCGGCTTGTCGAGTTGCACGTCCCAAATCCGAGCAGTTCGATCCTTCCCGCCTAGGCCGACCTTATGGCGCGGGAATACAAAACTGTCCTGCGTCGCTTCCGGGAAGCGCGCAAGCCAAAGCGTAAGAGCGGCACAGACGCGCCGCGTGAGTGGGACCATGCGGCCAGTCCCAGCTTCGGTCTTAGACCTTGGGACGGTCAGCGATCCTGCAACGATCACACCGTCGCGCCATTCGAGTGACAAGTCTTTGCGACGGAGAGAGCGGACTTCAGAGGCACGCAGACCGGTGTCAATTGCCAGGATAAACACAGGCAACATAGCGAGCGAGCGGCAGGCAGAGATCGCATGCATGAGTTTAACTTCGTCTTCTCGCCGTATCGAGCGGCCAGCGTCATGACGCTCACGAAGCGATTTCACGCGGTCAGAGAGCGAGCCCCAAAGTCCGCGCGACTTGAGAATTTGGCGCAGCACTCCAATCTCGTAGTTCACCGTGCGCCCTGCCTTGCCTTCCGCTGTGCGCTTGCGTTGAAGTGCGGCGATATCTTGAGGCCCGAGGTCGCAGACAAGCCGTCCACCAAATTCGCAGCAGAGCGTAGTGATGTGATGCTCGAAGCGCTCAACGCTCTTAGGAGCGAGCGTCGCCTTCGTCTTGACCCACTCGCGCGCCGCAACCGAGAATAGCGGCATTCGTTCGCGCTTGTGAATCCGGTTAACCGCCGTCTCAAGCTCGCGTCTACGCGCTCGCTCAGCGTCTCGGGCAAGCGTTTTTGAGTTGGTGTTGGCCGACTCACGGATCACCTGGCCCTCGAAGCGGAACTTGAACCACCACACGTGCCTCTGCATCTGCAGAATCGGCCATGAAGCCTGGGCCCGCCTCTCCTCGAGCTTTAAGGCAAACCTCAGAGGGGACCGGCACTTCGCGAGCCCCCTGAACCGGCAAATGCCTTTCGAAGCGCAGACGTGATAAAAGATGCGGGACATTCGTTTCAGTCGAGCCGACGCCTATGCGCTGCTCAAGCTGCAACTTCGAGAACGCCGCGGGCAAGAAGTTCTGCGTTCGGTGCGGTAGCGCGCTCACTCCCCGCTGCCCGAAGTGCGGCTCTGACAACCCGCTCGACGCCAGTTTCTGTGGCGATTGCGGCGCGGCGTTCGTCGGCACGGTTTCTCCAGACGCGTCCAGAGCTTCCGCGGCTGGTCAGACTGCACAAGGGATTCGGGTCACACCGGAACAAGCCGATCCTTCGCTCGCACTTGAAGGCGAGCGCAAGACCGTGACCGCGCTGTTCGCCGACATCAAGGGGTCGACCGAGCTGGAGCGCGATCTCGACCCCGAAGAGGCGCGCGCGATCGTCGATCCCATCTGATGATGGCGGCGGTGCATCGGTACGGCGGCTACGTCGCGCAATCGACCGGCGACGGCATCTTCGCGCTGTTCGGCGCACCCGTCGCGCACGAGGACCATCCGCAGCGCGCGCTTTATGCGGCGCTGGCGATGCAGGAGGAGTTGCGGCGCTATGCCGAGCGGCTGCGGGGTGAGGGCAAGCCTGCAGTCGAAGCGCGGGTGGGCCTCAATACGGGCGAGGTGGTGGTGCGGACAATCGAGACCGGCGGCCATACCGAATACACGCCGATAGGCCACGTCACGAATCTGGCCGCGCGAATGCAGACGGCGGCGCCGAGCGGATCAATCGCGGCCAGCGAAGCCACGCGCCGGCTGGGCGAGGGCTACTTCGAGTTTCGGGCGCTGGGGCCAACCCCGATTAAGGGACTCGACGCGCCGGTGGAAGTGTACGAGGTGGTGCGTGCGGGGCCGCTGCGCGCGCACTTCGAGCTCGCGGTGCGGCGCGGGCTCACGCACTTCGTCGGCCGCGCGCGCGAGCTCGGCGAGTTGAGGCGCGTGCTGGAACTGGCGATGAGCGGGCATGGGCGAGCCGTCGCCATCGTGGCCGAGGCGGGCGCCGGCAAGTCGCGACTTGTCTAATGAGTTCAAGGCGACGCTTCCGAGCGATTGCAGAGTTTGAGGCCTATTCGGTATCGCACGGCAAGGCATCAGCCTGGCCGCCGGTGTGGTTTTTGTTGCGTTCTATACCGCACAGCTGACGACCACCTTGATCGTCGAGCGGATTCGCGGCGCTATCGAGGGACGGACGACTTGCCTGGTAAGCAGGTCGGCACGGTAGCGGGCAGCACCTCCGCCGATTATCTTCGAAATGTCAACGCACAGGTCGAAGAGTTCTCTACGTCTGACCAAATGTTTAAAGCACTAAGTGACAAGAAAGTGGATGCCGTGGTATTCGCTACGCCGATACTGCTTTACTACGCAACCAATCAGGGAAAGGGACTGGTGAAGACCGTCGGGCCTGAATTCAACACCGCGCCGGCCGCCATCATGGTGCAGCTGGAGAGCCCATTGCGCAGAAAGATCAATCTCGCGTTGATCGCACTCCGTGAGAACGGCACCTATCAGCGGATCTACAACAAGTGGTTCGGCACCGCCCCTTAGGAAGTGCCAGCTTGAGGTCGCTGCGGTTGCAACTCGTGCCGTACTCCATGGCTGGGCTCCCAAGATTTGGGTCTGCAGGGCGCATACGACCTTGTAAAGCGGTCCGATGGCGCGCCGCAATGGATAATACGCGTGAGCGCAACGTTCCTCTTTCCTGGCGCGCGCTGGATGAACGGCGGGCGTGTAATGGACCGCGCCAGCCGCTGGACAAAATCGGTGAGCGCGAATAGATCTACCCCGGCACCGCCTTTGTTTAGTTTCCCTGCCACCGATCTTGGAAATCCGGAAACGCGACCGTCAGACCGGAGTTGATCGTTGTCTGCGGCGCGATCGGGGCGTATTGCCGGTACGCCATCCAGTGTAATACGAAGCGTAAGCCTTCAGGACACCGCGCAAGTGCGCCTCGCCGAGCACGATCAGGTGGTCGAGACATTCGCGACGTATCGATCCGACGAGTCGTTCGACGTGGCGAGCCGGGCAGCCCATGGGAGAACGGCTACTGTGGATCGTTCAACGGCAAGCGGCGCGGGTGACGATACCGGATGGATCGGAATGTATATTCAACGGTCGGCCCAGGGGCAATGCGATCGAGGCCGGCTAGCTATGTCTGCAAGGCGTGATCGAAGCGGCATCTGGCGAGCCGCCGCAACTATTCGGCGGTGATTCCGGAAATCAGACAGACAGACCGTAGACGCGGCGGACGTTGTCGCCCAAGACGTCACGCCGGCGCTGTGGATCGGCGATCCTGGCGCCGAATTTCTCCAACTCCTCGATATAGTTGCCGGTATGGTCCGGATGCGGGAAGTCGGTCGCCCAGAAAAAGCGATCGCTGCCGCACAGATCGACCATCGCGGGCAGTGACTTTTCGTCCGGATCGGCGGATACCCAGACGTTGCGCTTGAAATAGAAGCTTGGCCTTTCCTTCAGCGGGACGTCGCGTCCAATGACGCTGTCGTAGACCGCGTCCATCCGGTCGAGCCAGTATTGAATCCAGCCGGCACCGACTTCAAGAATCACGATCTTGAGCTTCGGGAACCTGTCGAAGGTGCCATATTGCATGAAGCTCGCGAGTGCGTGGCGGATCGCGTCGGACGCGGTGACGTTGAGGAACCAATGCTGCTTGCGCACATACTCTTTATCGTAACGGCCCGGCCAGCACCATTGCGGCTCGAGCGAGACGTGGATGCCGAGCGGAACGTCAAGTTCCTGCGCCTTGGCGAAAAGCACGTCGTTGTCGGTATGTGCGTGGGGCTTGCGATTCATCGTGAACTGCACAACCCAGCCGCCCTTGTGGCCGTCCTTGACGGCGCGTTCGAGTTCGTTGGCGGCCGCCTTTGGATCACCCAATGACAAGTGGGCCACCGGAATGAGACGTCCGCCGCTGTCAGTACACCAATCCGTAACCCAGCGGTTGTACGCCCGGCACATCGCCTGCGCATAATCCACGTCGTCGCACTCGGTTTCCCACGTCAGCTCGAGGCTCGGGTAAATGATGGCGGCGTCGAGGCCCTCAAGATCCAGTCGTTCGACACGCTCCTTGGCGTCGGCGGCGCCAAGCGGAAGCCGCTCGCCATATTTTATCCGCGGATCGAATTCACCTTTTTCACGCGTCACCTGACCCATCTGCGCAACCGCGCCGAAGTTGCCGCCCCGGCTGACGCGCGAAGGCACGCCGTTGATTTCGAGATACTCAAGTCCATCCTTGTCTTGCTTCATGCGGACCGCATTAGCCCGGTACTTAGCCTCGCAGTACTCCTCCCAGCATTTGACCGATTCCAGGATGTGACCGTCGGCGTCTATGGCGCCAGGATATTTGAGCTTGTTAATTTTCCCTTCGACGCGTGCCATTTTGAGCCTACCTTGCTTCGATTCGAGCTTTCGTAAGCTGGTCAGCCCGAGTATTTACAGGCTGGGCAGGCGCGTCAAGGTTTTCATGCGCACTCGCCGTGGCCGTGAGGGTTCAGCTTCCTACTCTCGAGTCGGGCAAGAGGACGCCAAGCCAGTGCGATCTCAGAATTTGCCATGCGTCACGTGGCGTGGCGGAGACCTTGGCGACGCCGGGTTCCCGACTCAACTAATCAAGCCCCATCTCACGTAGGTTATCCGAGTGTAGTAGGCCAGAGATGCCTTGGGCGGGTTGTCGTGGTTGAACTTGTCGATTGCGGCCATTAGGAGAGCCTTTAGCCTCCCCTGTCGATGGACCTCAAGTCGCTATTTCTCACGCTATCCCTGCAGTGTGGTCGCTGCGTTGCAATCCTGACGGGGGAAGGTTCCTCCTTTCCCGGAACCAACCGAACTCCTACCGCAAGCTGCGGGCCATAACCGGAAAAACTTGAGACGGGTGATCATCATCGACAAGTTGCAACCGACTACCAAAGCCTTTTGGATGCCAGACGAGCACCTTCGCTCATAATCCTCAGCTTTTCCCAAGCCACATCTTCGCCCACCATCACGTAGCCAGCAAAGGTGCTGAAGCCGCAATCGGTACTCGCGATCACGCGGGAGCGGTCGCCCAACGCTTCCGCGACGCGTTCGATTCGATCCGCGACCACTTCGGGATGCTCCAGATAGTTGTTTGTTACATCGATCACTCCGGGAATGAGTATCATCTCCCGCGGCGGTGGTATTCGACGGAATAGTTTATAGTCGTGCTGATGGTGCGGATTGGCTCCTGCCAGGCTCAGCGCGCCCACTCGGGCTTGATAAAGCAGCGGCAGGAGCGGTTCCAACTCAACATCGTCTATATGCGGACCGTCCCAGTTCCCCCAACACACATGAAGCCGGACTCGATCGGGCGGAATGTTGTTCAAAGCCCGGTTGAGCGCTTCGATGTGAAGCTCGACTCGATCGAGAAAGGCCTCAAGCGGCTGATCGACGAACATGATCTGCCTTTCCAGCGCCAAGTCTGGCGCGTCGAGTTGAAGCACGTGCCCACGGCTGACGATTAACTCGTACTCCTTGCGCAATTCATCGGCGAGCGCGAACAAATAATCACGGTCGCTGGCGTAGGACGGTCTTTCCCGCGAACGTAGTAGAGTGGTCGAGATGATGCCAGGAGTTGCGGCGGTGACGAAGGTCTCGCGGAATTGTGCGGCGCCGGAAGTTGCTAAGGCTTGCGCGAAGGCATCCAACTCCTGACGCGCTGCGGCTTGGCGCGGATCGTATTCGATTCGAGCAATGCACTCCGGTGCCTGATAAACCGTCGCGCTTTTGGCGAGCTTGTTGTCGGAGGCCAGCTTGAGCGCGGCAAAATCCGGAAACTTCGCGAAATCGGTCACGGTGCCGCGGTTTGCCACGCCGCCGAAGCCGCTCATGCGGTCTTTGACATAGAAGGAAAATCCGATCCGCGGAAGCTCACCGTCGCCGGCGATATCGATGCCAGCCCTGTATTGGTGGTCGACCGCCGCTTTGAGGTCCTGCTCGATCTGATGTCTGAAGGCAGCCTCGTCGACGTTCGCACCTTGTTCCTTCGCCAGCAACATCGCCAACAGTCGTGGGCTGCGCGGCAGGCTGCCCACATGTGTGGTCAAGAAGCGCCCTTCGCTGCGGTGCATTGTCTCCTCCCTCTTTGGAACCGGAATTTCCTTATGCACTCAACTTCTGCGCGAAAGACTGTCGATCGGAATTTTCCGGCTCGGAACCCTGTTTAGATTCGGAGGCGATCCCCCCCTTCCCAAGACTCTCTTTTCCTATGCGCCGCTAGTGTGATGTCCCGCAAATAACTTGCATATACGGAAAAGCGTCAAGGTGTCATTCCGAGGGAGTCTGCGACCGAGGAATCCCGGATCTTTATTTGCTTTTCGTGGAAACCGGGATTCCTCGCTGCGCTCGGAATGACAGCCTCGAGATCTTCCGATGAAACTTATTTCCACAACACCAAGGACCGACGATCCGTCGCATTTAGGGGCCGACTGCCATGAACCTTACGCTACGACACCACTGAAAGCGGCCATCCAATGCGTGCGAGCGAAGCTACCACGCTACGCGGGCTCGAATGTCACTGATTTCAGGAATTGTCCTCGGCCCGCAAATGAGCTTCCGCTCTGCGAAAGGCACTCCGTGACGCGGTTAATCTATTGTACCCGGTCACGTTGCAAGCTAATTAGGTCAGACAAGCGATCGCCATTTGACACCGTGACCTTCGGCCTGCGCTGTTTCTGCTCCGCCGACACAACGCTGAGCTGCGCTTCTCACATCGGGTGAGGTCCCTCCATCCCGCTCTGCGGCGCTACTGAGTGGATCGATTTTTTCCACCAAGCGGACACGATTCGCGCTTGCGATCCTCATTCGGCACCAGATATTTGAAGATTCGCGAAACGACAGGGGACACTTTGATCACCCCTTTTGCGTACACATACCTTGAAACCACTCGGACCAGGCGATTTATCGAATGGGCCAACGGTGGCATTGGCCTCAGTACATCAACGACCAGAACGACCCGTTCTTCGGCCGATTTGTTGAGAACCTCATGATCGTAGGTATCGTCGAACAATATGGCCCCACCTTCCTGCCAAACGTACCATTGGTCCTTGACGCGCATCGACGGAGGATCCTTCTGCGGGACCTTTAACCCTAAGTGATAGCGCAGGTAGCCACTGTAGGGCCCAGTGTGAGACGGGATAGATTTCCCAGGATCCAATATCGAAAAGAAGGCTTGAAACAGATCGGGGATTCTCTCCAGCAGTTCACAGGTTTTTGGGCAAAGGGCCCGGTTCGCCGCTGGACGCTCTCCCATTGCATCGAGCAAGAAAATCTTCCAGTTCCTGTGCTTGTCGACCTTTGCTGAAATAGAAAATTGAATGAAGTCAATCTCATGGTAGTTCGGTATCGAACTCTTCGTAGCTAGTATCGCTTCCAATTCTTCCCTGATTACCGCACACTGCTCAGTGATCAGATTCAGAGCAGGGAATGTACGGTCTATGTCAAAGAAAGCGGGTCGGCTCGAGCCACCGGTATAACGGTTGAAAAAAGCGTTAAGCCATACAACAGGCCAGAGCAGTCTAATGACCTTGCCGGGGTGGAACGCGCTGCCTTTGGTTTGCGATCTTGTCGCATCGGAAACAGATCCAGGTAATCCTGGTGTCAAAGCATTTCTCATAAAGAGGCCTCTCAGTTATCTGATCGCGATGTCATGCGAGTGCGCTCTTCGCATAAGCGTCAGCCGACGGATTTTCGCCATTTGGAAGCAGATCTGGCCTTATTCACGCGATCCGACAAAATATGTCCATAATCTCTAATCATAATAAAAATGCTGGCAGCCGTTATAATGAATACGGCATCGATGCTGGTACTCCAAGGCGCAACGCGCAGGAGTTTACAAATGATTGGCCACAAAACTGAACCGATCAACGCAAACACCAGCGACAGGCATAGAACGTTCAGCGAGAAACCTATTATCGTATTCAAGTGAGTTCGTTCCTTTGGAACCGGCGACCTTCGATCAGAAAAGCTGGCTTGAAGACTCGACGGTCGCCGCTGGCCTGCAGGAATGCCTCGAAGCAGAATTGCGCCTTTCTTATGACACCGAAGCTGCTCCTCTGAACCCGGCGCTCCGCGAGCTGCTGAAGTCCATCCCCGATCCGCGAGACGCGCCAGCTTCGACGAAATTGTGCCTGTTAAGATGCGACCACCGGTCTGCGAACTCCCGCAACCATGCTCTGCCGTGAGGCTCGCCGCACGAGCGCGACAGTGCGCTATCTGCTACATCAGTAACCAAAGGGCAAATACTCCGCCAGCAAAAACATTGATCTACACGCTTCAGGTTAAAGACAAAAACCGACCCAACGCCTACGATTTTAGGGCGCTCCATTGAACTGACCGGAGGTCCGATGTGATGACCGGCGACGAGGGCGCTGACCGGAACCTGTCATCAGTGGCGCAGGTTGCCCCAAATTTCAAGGGTCAGCCCGCGTTCTGCCGTCTTGAAGGCACCTGAGCTGCTCTTCAGGGTCGCAGCATGCAATGTGAGCATTGGAGCAGCCGTGGTCATTTTTGTGAGGCTATAAGGCTGTTCCAAATTTAGCTCGTTGGTTCGTGTTTGACGCGCGTGTAACACTGGAAAAGCATCGTCTCATCAAATGGGCCGCTCGAGCTGTCGATACCAACTAGTAGCACAGATGCAAGGAGATCGTCGTGCGAACCCATCTCATTCATCTCATCAACCCGAAAACGGATTCGCTTACGACCCGGCCCCTGTATCTGCGGCGGGCACTATACTCGCCGCTTGCAGGCCTGCTGGCGGTCGCCGCATCCATTTCGCGCGACCAGTATGAAGTGGTTCTCACAGACGAGAACATCGAGCCGATCGACTTCAACTTGAAAGCGGATATGGTTGGAATTTCCGCGATGACGAGTTACGTCAATCGGGGCTATGAAATCGCGGACGAGTTTCGCTCAAGAGGCGTTCCCGTCGTGATGGGCGGCGTGCATCCGAGCTTCATGCCCGCAGAAGCGTTGAGGCATTGCGACGCGGTCGTCGTCGGCGAGGTCGAGCCCGTGATGAATAGACTGCTCGACGATCTGAGGAACAGATCGATGCACGGAATTTACAAATCTGAGTCCTTGCATTCGATGGTGAATATGCCGATGCCGCGCTACGACCTTTTGAAAAGGAATCGCTATCTGAATTGCACGTTTATCCAGACGTCGCGCGGCTGTCATCAGGGTTGTACATTCTGCGCCGAGCCATTGATGAACGGACTCAGGTTTCGATACAGACCGGTTAGCGAGGTGATCAACGAAATCGAGAACTGTGGTTCACGCACCATCTCGATCAACGACGCCGATTTTTTCGGAACTTCAGAACACCCAAAAGCGCTGATGCGCGCATTGAAAGGACGCGGTATCAAATGGCAGGCCGGCGTCACTTCCAAGCTCGCAGGAGACGACGGGATGCTCGAACTGGCTGCCGAAAGCGGCTGCACGATGCTCAGCATAGGCTTCGAGTCAATCTCTCGCGCCACGCTCAAAAGCGTACATAAACACGTCAATCGGCCGGAGACTTTCGCCGCACTCCTGGAGAAGGTGCATTCCTACGGAATAATGGTGTTCGGTCTGTTTATGTTTGGTTTCGACGGCGACGATCCATTGGTGTTCGACGAAACCGTAAAATTCAACATCGCCGCCCAATACGATGCTGCTGCCTACTCCGCGCTCACGCCATATCCAGGGACGCTCACATGGTATGAAATGAAAAAGGCAAATCGCATCATTTCCTTCGACTGGTCGATTTACGATCAGGGCCACGTCGTTTATCGCCCGGCGCAAATGTCCACGGACGACCTGCGAATCGGTCTGCGCAACGCGTACCGCGGTTTTTATTCGACATCTTCAATCGCCGGCCGGTTTCCCTGGCGTGGCAAGAGACATCGCACGCAATGGCTCATCTACAATTCATTTATGCGTAAAGGTTCAGAGGTTCTGGATACTTACACGACCCCTTCTCCGACGCTTGAACCGGATGTTGCTCCGATGCCCCCAATCCTGCCCGCCAAACGTGAATGGCGTGCGGCCGTGCTCGACCAGCAGACCAAGGAAAACTGCGCTCGATAGACTGCCGGAACGCGCGCAAGATGCAGCGGATGCCGCATAGGATCCCGCGACGATTCCGCTGTCCATTTTATAGATCTGTGGACTTGCGCCCCGAACACGGAAATGCCCACTTCGCTGTTGATTTTGAGTGACGGTTCGATAGTCATATAGGCTGCCTGTTTTCGATTATCAACTCCGCGCGCACGATCGATCGAGACATCACGCGCATGAAGCACCGCAGCAAGTCTGGGCAGCGCGCGATAGCCAGCAACTTTGCGGAAGTGGCGCTCGGCTTCGAGCACACCCGCG
>DATJXN010000004.1 GCA_035500095.1 Candidatus Binataceae bacterium | reverse complement strand
GAGCGCGCTGCCGGATCGATCGGCGACGCGCGCGCGTCGTGCTGTACGGCGGCGTCATACCGTACGATCGGAATCGCGGCGCACAGATTGAGTCCATGGCGCGCGGCGGCCGCGCGAATCGCGGCAAGTATCGAATCGGTGTCAGGCAATTTTGTAGGTCACCAGCGCGTCGGCGACGAGCGCATCATGGCGATCGCGGATTTCGACCGCGACGCTCGCGATACGTTTGCCGGCGCGGCGCACTCGCGCGCGCGCGACGAGGTCGGTCCCAAGCGCCGGAGCGGTGTAGTTGACGGCCATCGAAATGGTCGCGCTGCTCGCGGCCGCGGGAAGCGTCCACACCGCGGCGCAGGCGGCGAAGTCGGCGAGCGCAGCGATCGCCCCGCCATGGATCGGAACGTCGAGGCCGCCGGCATTGAGGATGCGCTCGGCAAACGGCATTCGCACCGTCGCCTCGCCCTCGGCGCGCGCTTCGATCCTGAGCCCCAGCGCGGACGAGAACGGTCCGCGTTCAAGCTCGCCGAGCACGGCGTCATGCGGCGTCGGGGGCATCGCTGCGCTACGGCTTGGTCCCTTTGCGCCCATCCCCTGCCTCCGGCGCCTGGTCGGCGGCGTTCGGTTTTGCGCGCCGCGCCCGGCGCGCCTGGCGAGCCGCCATCAGCCGCGCCATCCGGATCGCCTCGCCGACGGCGGCCGCGGGATCTTCGGCATGCTCGATTCCCTCGATATTTGGCCACGCGCGCAGCGCGACGACCGGACGGCCGATCTTGAGCGCAAGGCCGATTTCGCTGAGCGTGCCGCCCTCGCCGGTGAGCGCCACCACTGCGTCGGCGCTGCCGACCACGACGGCGTTGCGCGCCTCACCCATCCCGGTCGCGATCGCGAACTCGATATGCGGATTGGCCGTCCCGTGATCGTATCCGGGCAGGATCCCGATAGTGTGCGCGCCACGCTCGTACGCGCCGCGCGCCGCCGCTTCCATCACGCCGCCGCGCCCGCCGCAGACCAGCGTCCCGCCGTGCCCGCCGATCTCGGCGCCGACCTTGTGGGCAAGTTCGAGCACCTCGACGCTCACGCCGTCGCCGCCGCCGATCACCGCGATTGCCGGCCGCCGCAGCATCGGGAGTCACACGCCGAGCAGCCCGGGGAGCTCGGCGATGTCGCGAACCATCAGGTCGGGCTCGGGGATGCCGTCGGGCAGCGGAGCGCCGCGCTTGTTGACCCACGCCACGCGCATCGCGGCGCGCCGCGGCCCAAGCACGTCCTCGCGCGGAGTGTCGCCGACGAACAGCACCGCATCCGGCTCGATCTGCAGCATCTCAAGGATGCGCCCGTAGATGAGCGGGTTGGGTTTGCGCAGCCCGGCTTCGGCCGAAATTATCACCGCCTCGAACAGGCCGGCGACGCCGGTGTCGAGCAGAACCTCGCGCCCGCATTGCGCGTCGTCGAAATTCGAGAGCAGCCCCAGGCGGAAGTGCGGCGCGAGGCGGCGCACCGCCTCCGAACGCTCGGGCGGCGCGAAGGTGACCTTGCGGACGCCGTCCATGTGGACGCGGGTCAGATGGAATGCGATAAGGCCGCGCTCGGACGGATCGGTGTAGCCGAGGCGCTCGAAGGTGCGTTCGAACCGCTGCTGGCAGGTGATTTCAATCCCCTCGCGTTCGCGTTCGGCGTTAATCTCGTCGATCACGTCATGATAAACGGTGAGGAAGGTCTCGAGATCGAAGCGCGCGCCCATCTTCTCCTCGAGCGACGGCAGGATCCACGGCAGCGTGCTGTGCGTCGCGTGTTCGCGCCAGTTAAGGAGCGGCAACCGCTCGGGCTCCCACTTGACCAGGGTATCGAAGAGGTCGAAGACCACGGCTTTGATTGCGCCGCTGTTCATGAGGCCATTTCAGAAGCCGCTATCCCCGCGGCGTTAACGCGGCGGCGGTGCTCAGCAGCGCCGCCAGGTTGAGCAGCATCACGCCGCCGTTGAGCATCACGGAGAGATGATGCAGGCGGTCGAATTCGGCGCGGCGCGCGGGATCGGGATTCGCTTCCTCGGTCACGGTGCGAATCGCGTCCACGCGGGGCCGCACCACCGCTCCGGCGTAGGCGGTCAGCCCGAGCGCAATGGCGAGCGCGACCGCGGCGGTTCCCCACCAGAGCCTCGGCATCCGCGTGGCGCAGAGGTAGATCGCAAGCGCGACCGCGATCGAGCCGCAGATATAGCCGAGCAAGTAGTAGCGCGGAAAAAGCACCGCAAGATATTTGCCCGCGTCAGCCTTCGGCAGCGTCGTGAACGCGGCCTGGGTGACCGGGATGAAAAACACCATCGCGCCCAGCCAGCAGACCAGGCTCAGCAAATATATGAACAACGCGACTACCATCCCGGCGTCGTCTGCGAGCGCGGTCGCGGTGGGGTCGGAACGATCAATTCAAGTAGGGCTTGTCGACGCCGGGCAGCGGCCGACGGTTGGAGAAACCGGAATCGATCGTGTGCCAGGCGAGGATCTGGCGCTCGCCGGATTGCCAGCACAAGAACACCACGTCGTCTTCGACCTCGTGCGGAAAATCGACCAATCCCAAATCGATGTCCTTCAGGAAGCATCCGAGGTTTTCGACCTGACCCGCCATCTCGGCCATCCGTGCGGCGCTCTCCTTCAGTTCGGGATAGCATTCGACGAGATCTGCGAGCGGCATCCCCGCGATGGAGGAATCGTGGCGGCGCGCGAGGTCGCGGATGCGGGTGCGCAGACCGTCAGCCTCGACTTGCAGGCCGCGGACCAGAACTTCCATTCGCGGGATCAGCGCGTTGGCTTCCTCTACGGTGAAAACTTTCTCGAACTGATGTTTTGCCAATCTTTTGCCTCGATCGCGGGCGCGGCACGTCAATCGTGGCTAAACTCGATGATAGGAGGCCGAGCTTGTCTGCCTGCAGGGGGTATATTACGTTAATCGATCGCGGGGTTGGAAGCGCCGGCGGCCCTCGGCCGCGACCGGGGAGGCGGGTCGACATCTATGGCAGAGAAATCCGATAAAGCCAAAGGCGAAAAGCGCTTCGACTTAGAAGAGGATCTAAGCAAGGTCGAGGTTCCCGACATTTTGCCGGTGCTGCCCCTGCGCGGCATCGTAATCTTTCCCAACCAGATCCATCCGTTCCTGGTTTCGCGCCCAGCCTCGCTCAGGTTGATCGAGGATGTGGGGCAAGCCTCGCGCGTAATCGGACTCTCGGCGCAGAAGAATCCCGAAGAGGAGAACCCGGCGCCCGAAGGACTGTTCCAGCGCGGCACCGCGGTGCGGATTCTCAAGATGCTCAAGTACCCGGACCACAGCGTGCGGGTGCTGGTCCAGGGCATCGCGCGAATCGACCTGCTCGATTTCGTCCAGCTCGAACCGTACTTCCGCGCCAACGTGCGGCGCCTCGGCGAGGCGGTCGAAGCCGACAAGGAGCTCGACGCCCTGCAGGCGCATCTGGTGAGCCAGTTTTCGAAGTTCGTCTCGCTGGTGCCCTACCTGCCCGACGAGCTGCAGGTGATGGCGATGCAGGTGCGCGAGCCCGCGCGGCTGACCGACATGGTCGCCTCCTATCTGAAGATCGCGGTCGAGGAATCCCAGGATCTGTTGTCGACCAACGACGTGCGCGCGCGCCTGGAGAAGCTGATCGTCATCCTGGGGCGCGAAATCGAACTACTCGAGCTCGGCCACAAGATCCAATCGCAGGTGCAAACCGAGCTCAACAAGAACCAGCGCGAATACTATCTGCGTCAACAGCTCAAGGCGATCCAGAAGGAGCTTGGCGAAGGCGACGCGCGATCCTCCGAGATCGAGGACCTCGAAAAGAAGATCGAGGCGGCCAAGATGCCCGAGGACGCGCGCAAGGCGGCCGACAAGGAGCTGGATCGGCTCAAGATGATCCCGCCCGAATCGGCCGAGCACACGGTAGTGCGAACCTACCTCGATTGGCTGGTCAGCCTGCCGTGGGCGGTTTCCACCGACGACAATCTCGACATCAAGCACGCGCGCGCGGTGCTCGACGAGGATCATTTCGATCTCGAAAAGGTCAAGGAGCGCATCCTCGAGTTCCTCGCCGTGCGCAAGCTCAAGAGCGACACCAAGGGGCCGATCCTTTGCTTCGTCGGACCGCCAGGAACCGGCAAGACTTCGCTCGGCCGCTCGATCGCGCGCGCGCTCGGACGCAAGTTCGTGCGCCTCTCCCTCGGCGGCATCCGCGACGAGGCCGAGATTCGCGGCCATCGCCGCACCTATATCGGCTCGCTGCCCGGGCGGATGATCCAGGGCTTGCGCAACGCGGGATCGAACAATCCGCTGTTCATCCTCGACGAGGTGGACAAGCTCGGCACCGACTTTCGCGGCGACCCGGCCTCGGCGCTGCTCGAGGTTCTCGACCCGGAACAGAATTACGCCTTCGTCGACCATTATCTCGACGTGCCGTTCGATCTCTCCAAGGTGTTGTTCCTGACCACGGCCAACGTGCTCGACCCGATTCCGCCGGCGCTGCGCGATCGGATGGAAGTGCTGGAGCTTCCCGGCTACACCGAAGAAGAGAAGCTACAGATTGCCGAACGCCACCTTATCCCCAAGCAGATCGGCGAAAACGGGCTCGGCAATACCAAGATCGAGTTCACCAAGGAAACGGTCTCCGAAATCATCCGCAGCTACACGCGCGAGGCGGGCCTGCGCAACCTCGAGCGCGAAATCAGCCGCGTGTGCCGCAAAATCGCGCGCGCGCTGACCGAAGGCGAAACCGCGCCCGAGCGCGTGACGCCCGACATGCTGCATCGCTTTCTCGGCGCGCGCAAATTCTTCTCCGAGGCGGCCGAGCGCACGCAGGAACCCGGCGTCGCCACCGGGCTCGCCTGGACCCCCAACGGCGGCGACATCCTGTTCATCGAGAGCACGCGGATGAGCGGGCAAAAGGGCGTCACCATCACTGGCTCGCTCGGCGACGTGATGAAGGAGTCGGCGCAAGCGGCGCTCTCTTACGTGCGCTCGCGCGCCGCGCAACTCGGAATCCCGGCCGACTTTTTCGAAAAATCCGACCTCCATATACACGTCCCGGCCGGCGCGATTCCCAAGGACGGGCCGTCCGCGGGCGTAACTATCGCAGCCTCGCTCGCCTCGCTGCTGAGCGCGCGCCCGGTGCGCTCCGACGTCGCGATGACCGGCGAGATAACGCTGCGCGGCAAGGTCCTGCCGGTCGGCGGCGTCAAGGAAAAGGTGCTGGCGGCGCGGCGCGCGGGAATCAAGACCGTCATCCTGCCGCGGCGCAATGAAAGCGACTTGGAGGACATCCCGGAAGAAGCGCGCAAAGAGATGGAGTTCGTGTTCGTCGATACCGTCGACGAAGTCCTGCGCCACGCGCTGCGCGACGGCGTCGAGCAGCATCCGGAAACCGCGCCCGCCCGCGCAGAGCGCACCGTGCTTAACTAGCCGCGCCTGGGCGGGAACCGCAAAGGCTCGCCACGGCCCGACGTCCGCAGCCCGCGGGTTTTCTCGAAACCGGGCCGCGGCGCGGCACAATTTTAATCGATGTGACTGCGGGAGCAGCCGGTTTCGATGCCAGAATTGAGAAAAGATCCGGTCGTTGGGCGCTGGGTGATCATGGCCACCGAGCGTGGGAAGCGTCCGTCGGATTTTAAAATGGTTCGCGAGCAACGCAAAGGGCCGCCATGCGCGTTTTGCCCCGGCATGGAGCATATGACTCCTCCGGAGGTGCTGGCCTACCGCGACAACGGTTCGCCGCCGAACGGGCCGGGATGGCGCGTGCGCGGGATCAGCAACAAGTTCCCGGCGCTGCGGATCGAGGGCCGGGCGGGACGGCGGGGCGAAGGGCTGTACGACCTGATGAACGGCATCGGCGCCCACGAGGTGCTGATCGAAAGCCCCGACCATGATCGCGGCCTTGCCGACCTCGAGCTGCACCAGATCGAGGAACTGCTGTGGGCCTATCGCGAGCGGGTGCAGGACCTCGCGCAGGACGAGCGCTTTCGCTACGTGCTGATCTTCAAAAACCACGGCGCCGAGGCCGGGGCGAGCCTCGAGCATCCGCACTCGCAGCTGATCGCGCTGCCGATTCTGCCGCTCAACGTGCAGCAGGAGTTGCGCGGGGCGAGCGATTATTACTCGCTCAAGGAGCGATGCATCTTCTGCGACATCGTCGAGCAGGAGGGCCAGGACCGCCGCCGCGTGGTTTTCGAAAACGACGAATTTATCGCGGCTTCGCCCTTCGCCGCGCGCTTTCCCTTCGAGCTCTGGCTGATTCCCAAGGTTCACGGATCGCACTTCGAGCAAGCGGCGGCATCGTACCCCGGCCTCGCGGATGCGCTCCGCGCGAGCCTGCGCGCGCTTAAACGCTCGCTCGACGATCCGCCGTTCAACTACATCATTCATTCGGCGCCTTTGCGCGAGGCCCAGAGCAAGCACTATCACTGGCACATGGAGATCACGCCCGCGCTGACCAAGGTTGCGGGCTTCGAGGTCGGCACGGGTTTCTATATCAACTCGGTGCCGCCCGAGAACGCGGCCGAGGTTCTGCGCGAGGCGCTGGCGCTGAACGGATCCTCGCCTGCGCCGCAGGTCGCGCGGGCGAGCTGAGCGCTGCCTGGTTCCCAGCGCACCGCCCGGTCTCGCTCAAGGCGCGCGCAGACGTCACCCGGCCGAGCGAACAGACGAAATTCGCCGGTCATGAAATGAAAATCGCCATCGTCGCCGCCGAGATCACGCCATGGGCAAAGGCCGGCGGCCTCGCCGACGTAATCGGCGCGCTGCCCGCCGCGCTCAGGCAAAACGGCGCCGAGCCGGCGGTCATCCTTCCCGGTTACCGCGGCGTGCTCGACGCGCTCGAAACCGAGCAGGTGGCCGGGGATCTATCGGTGGCGATCGGCGGTTCCAGCGAACGCTTCGATCTGCTTTCGGCCGAAACCCGCGACGGCGTGCCGCTCTACCTGATCAGGCATCCGGTTTACTTCGATCGCGCAGGAGTTTACGGCGAGCGCGGCGCCGATTACGCCGACAATCTGCGCCGTTTCGTGCTCTTCGGCCGCGCCGCCGCACTGGCCGCCGCGCGTTACATCCGGCCCGACATCCTGCATGCTCACGATTGGCACACTGCCGTGGCGCCGATCGTGGCGCGCGCCGACCCGGCGCTCCGTGAAACGCTCGGCGGAACGCTGACGGTTTTCACCCTTCACAATCTCGCCTTCCAGGGAATCTTCAACCAGGCCGATTTCTCCCTGCTCGGCATCGACCGCTCGTATTTTTCCGTCGAATGCCTAGAGTTCTGGGGACGCATCAACCTGATGAAGGGCGCTATCGTGCTCGCCGACGGCGCCTCGACCGTGAGTCCGACCTACGCGCGCGAGGTGAGCAGCGATCCCGAACTGGGCTTCGGCCTGGAAGGAGTGCTGCGCAACAAGGGCCGCCGCTTCGTCGGCATACTCAACGGTGCGGATTACACCGAATGGGACCCGGCGATCGACCCGATGATCGCGGCCCGCTATACGCCCGCGCAGCGCGAGGGCAAAGCGGTCTGCCGGCGCGCACTGCGCCAGCGCGCCGGCCTCGCCGATCGCGGCGATGTCCCGATAATCGGGATGGTCACGCGGATGAGCTCGCAAAAGGGCGTCGAACTTGTCGCAGACGCCCTCGACGCCATGATGGAGCTCGACGTGCAACTGCTCATGCTCGCGAGCGGCGACCCGGTACTCGAGAAGCTTTTCAAGGCCGCCGAGGAGCGCTTTCCCGGCCGGTTGCGCGTCGAGTTGGCCTTCGACAACGCCCTCGCCCATCAAATCCAGGCCGGAAGCGACATCTTCCTGATGCCGTCGCGGTTCGAGCCGTGCGGGCTTACGCAGATGTACGCGCTCAAGTACGGCACGGCGCCCCTGGTGCGCGCGACAGGCGGCCTGCGGGACACGGTGGCCGAGTTCGACCCGCAACGCGGCACCGGAAACGGCTTCATGTTCACCGAGTACCGCGTCGGCGCGATGGTTGACGCGATCGCGCGAGCGCGCCGGCTCTTCGCCGATCGCGCGGCATGGCGCCGCCTGATGGACAACTGTTTTGCGGCCGACTTTTCATGGACGGTGTCGGCGGGCCATTACCTGCGATGGTTCGACGATCTGCGCCGCGCGCGCGCCGCCTGACCGGAAGAGAGAAGAGAGCGACTGTGCCAACGACGAGCAAGGCGCCAATCGTGGTTTATGCCGACGGCTCCTGCGAAGGTAATCCGGGGCCCGGAGGATGGGGTGTCGTGATCCTCACCCCGGATGGAACGCACCGGCTAAGCGGCGGCGATTCGGAGACCACCAACAACCGGATGGAGATAACGGCGGCGATCGAAGCGCTACGCGCCCTCGATCCCGGCATCCCGGTGATCCTGCGCAGCGACAGCCAGTACCTGGTCAAGACGATGAACGACGGTTGGCGGCGCACGAAAAACCAGGACCTGTGGCAAGAGCTCGACCGCGAAGTCGCGCGGCACGAGGTGCGCTTCGAGTGGGTGCGCGGACATGCGGGCGACGCAGGCAACGAAGAGGCGGACGGTCTTGCGCGCGAAGCGGCGCAGCGAGCGGCCCAGGGCCGCGCTCCGCGCCGCCCCGGCGCAGCGAGCGGCGCCGCCACCGCGGCGCGCCGCGCTCCCGACGAACCGATACTCGACCGGCTCCGGCCGATGCTCGGAGCCGGCGAGCGCATCGCCAACTGCGCCGCGTGCGGGCAGTTCTTCGTCGCTGCGGGCGACGAAGACTACTGCTCGCTTATCGGCTGTCAGATGAAGAAACGATCCTGAGCTGCACGAAGCGGCGTCAGTTGTTCGCCGCCGACGCGCGCTCGGCGATAAGCTTGTCGACCTCGACGCGCAGGCGCGCCAGCACGTCGTCATAGCGGAAATTGCCGAGCTTGCGATCCCTTTTTTTGAGGTTCACCGTCGTTGGACCGCACCACAGTCCCAAGTCGGCGTCGTCGGTCTCGCCCGGCCCGTTCACCCGGCATCCCATCACCGCGATCGTTATCCGATGACGCGACGCGTAGGCGGTAACCTCTTTCACCTGCTGCGCGAGCTCGACGAACTTCTCGTTCTCCACCCGTGAGCATGACGGGCATGAGATGATGTTGAGGCCGGTGCCGAAGTCGGGCACCGAGATGAAGCGTCCGCTCTCGACGTCCTTGATGATCTGATGGCCGACGATGACCTCTTCGTGCTTGCGCTCGTTGGGCAGCGTGAGCGAGACGCGGATCGTGTCGCCGAAGTTCTGCGCGAGCAGCTTCTCGAATGCGATCCGGGTCTTGATGATGCCGTCGGGCGGCAGCCCCGCCTCGGTCACTCCGAGATGGAGCGGAACGTCGGGGCGGCGCGCGGCGAAGCGTCGGTTGGCCACGAGCACCTTGGCCGGGTCGGAGTCCTTGAGCGAGACGACGAAGCGGTCGAATCCGAGCTCGTCCATCAGCTCGCAATGCCACACGGCCGATTCGACCAGCGCGCTAAGCTGGTCGCCGGGATGTTTCTCGAGGAAAGCCGGCGCCACCGAGCCGCAGTTCACCCCGATGCGGATCGCGAGATTATGCTCGCGCGCGATATCGACCAGCCATCGCACCTTCTCGGGCACGCTCTTGGCCTTCTCGATATGATGCAGATGGCCGGGGTTGTAGCGGATCTTGTCGACATGCGGAGCGACCTTGCCGGCGATGCGATAGTTCTCCTGGAGGTCGACCGACAGCACAATCCCGCGCGTCTGCGCGCGAATTTCCTTGAGCGCCGGAATTTCCTTTTCGTTGTCGAGCGCGATCCGCACGATTCCCGCGCCGGCGCGCGCCAGCTGATGCGTTTGCGCCACGGTCTGGTCGATATCGACCGTGCGCGTAGCACACATCGACTGCACCACTACCGGCGCTCCGCCGCCGACCTTGAGCGCGCCAATCGCGATTTGCCGCGTCGCGCGGCCCGTTCCTGCCTGCTCCATTAAAGAAATCCCCGCCCTGGCGCGCACCGTCTAGTGATTGTGGCCTTCGTGATTGTGCGACTGAGCGGCGGCCTTCGCGCGCTGCTCTTCGCTCACCGCCATCGCGATCGAGGAGTGCGCAAAGGCAGCGCCGGCCCGAAGCGCCATCGCTACGAACGCCGCTTCCGCGATCTCCTCGTCCGTCGCTCCCTGCTTGATCGCGCGCTTGACGTGCTCCTCGATACACCATGGACAGGCGGTAACGTGCGCCGCAGTGACGGCCATCAGTTCCTTGGTCTTGGCAGGCAGCGCCCCGTCCTTGAAGACCATCTCGTCCCAATCCATGAACCCTTTGAAGTAGTCGGGCTTGAGTTGGCGCAATTTACGCAGACTCTTGATCGTCTCTTTTGCAAAGAAATCCGCCATCGCACTGTCCTCCCCTGCGGCCAAAAGGTTTCAAGAAGACGTTTCGGCAGGATGCTTCAGCAAGATGCTTGAGCAAGATGCTTCAGTCTATCCTGGAAATTATAACAGATGGCCCCGGCACGCCCCTAGTGGAGGACCCGGCAGCCGCCCGCTTCAGGATACCGTCACAATCCGGTCATCCAACCGTCCTTTTGCCGCCCTCTTACCTCGCTTAGGCTGAGGGTGGAAATGTGGCCTCGGCGGCCATCGAGCCATTAGTTGAGCTTGCAACATAATTCAGTAGGCCAACTCTTGAAATGACCTGTTGGCGCTACTATGGTCGGCTAACCATGCTCTGAGATACGGCGGCGGCGGAGGCAGCAGGAAGGGGATACGCGGGCTAACCTGGCAGTGCCTCGAGTCCGATGTGGCGAGTTGTTCGCCCCGGACCGGGCGGGAGTTGTTAGCTATGCGGCAGCACAATCCTGGCGTCGAAACGCAGGACTCGTTCACGGCCTCGGATCTCATCCTCCCCAGCCAGTTCTTCGAGCTGGTCGGCAAGAGCCGATTCACCAGCGAACAGCGGCTGATGCTCGCGGTGCTTGCCGACGCGATCAACATCCTGCAGGACTGGCGCGGATCGTTCAGCCCACGCAAGCGCCGGCTCTTTATCGAGGCAGCGCGGTGGGTGATGGCGCGCGGCAGCCACGTACCATTCAGCTTCGACAACGTATGCGACGCGCTCGAGATAAGCCCGGAAGCGCTGCGCCATCGTTTGAGCGCGCTTGCCGCAGGCACGGTCGATTCGCCCCTGCCGGTGGCCCGGCTGAGGCTCAAGGAAGCGGGCCGCCTCCAGCACATGACGGTCAACCGCAGCCGCCGCGTCAAACGTCCGAGCGCCTTGCAGGCCCGCCGAGCCTGATCGAAAAAGCGCCCTCCTGTGCGACGCGGCTGTCAGTCCGTTCCCCTATAGGCTCCGGGCGAGTTTTGTAAAGTCCGATTTGGCTGAATTTAGCGTCAGCGCAAGCCTCTCCGGGCAATTTTCGCTCGCTCCAAGCTCTTGAAAAATCATGGTTTTCGTGAATTTTGGCCCTTCGTTTGACGATTTCGCCTCCGCCCTTTTATGATCGTCCGGCCCCCAGAGGTTTTCACGGAGGTTTTTGGTTCCGTGCGAATGGTCGTTCCGCCGATTGTCAATCGTAGAGAGATTGACCGCAATCTCGTGCTCTTTTTCCGCCATCATCGCGCCGGCGCCTTTCGCCGCGCGATTTCGGACTTCTGCCGCTACTACAACGTAAAACGCCCGGTGATCGAATGGTTCGAATATCTCGACTGGGGTAAGACCGCGGGCAAGACTTTCGAGGACGGCCGGATCCATCTCGTCCATCCGGAGAACTGGAAGCGCGGGCGCATCTACAACAAGGAACGGATGTGGATTGCGATGGTCTATCACGAGATGGGCCATTACCTGTTCTGGACGGACGCTGAACGCAAGGCTGACACCTTCGCGGCCAGGATGGTGCGCGGACTGCGCCGGCTTCAGCGCCGACGCACGCGATTACCGATTACCGGGCGCACGGCGCGCCGCACCGCGGCGGCTCCCGGGCGCGCGAGCGCTCCGCGGCGGCGCACAGCCTTGCCGGTTCGCCGCACCAGCCCGATCGCGCGGCGACGCCGCGCGCGCGCAGGCCGCCGTCGCGCGTAGATTCCCGCCCGCATTTCGCCGCGCGTCCGTACCCCGTTTGACCGCGCCCCGGCGCTCTGCCTATCGCGCGCGGGGCCGTGCTGCGGCTATGATGCTATGGCGATGGCGCACAAGCCAAACGTCGAAAATCGATGGTGGGTCGAGACCTCGGTCAAGCGCCCGCGCAAACCCGAGCCTGCCGCCCCGCCGCCAACGCCCAGCATCGAATCCGAATCTGACACGCCGCCTGAAGAAGGTCCGTCGCCGGCGCAACTTAGAATCGTTGAGAACTTCTACTCGGTCGCGCGCGACTACAATCAGGATCGCGCCAAGGAAGACCTGACCGACAACAACTTGCGGATCGCACGCGCGGCCAATCCGCAGCCCGGGCAGTGGGTCTACGTCGCGATGACCGAAGAGCACTATCCGTCGCGGCTGACCAAGCGGATTAAGGACGAATTTCGCCTGCCGCGTGAGGCCCGGGGCATAATCCTCGACCACGGCCGCGTGGTGCGGCTGCTGGTGTGCGGTCCGCAGTTGGAAGACTGGATGCTCGACGTGACGCTCGGCGACGAGCCGTCGGTCGACGTTTACGTGTGGAACACGATGTATCGCGAGCGGCTGTTCAAGCGGGCCGAAGAAGCGCTGCGCCAGGCGCGGCGCTGGGCGCTCAACCTGATCGAGCATCCGCCGGCGCGCGACGAGCCTTTCCGCGGCGCCCTGCTCTAGCGCCGCAACTACGGAAACTCGACGCTCGCGGTGCCGATCACCAGGCGCTCGCCGTCTTCGTTCTCGATCCAGACGTCGATCTCGACGCGTTTTTCGGCCGGCTCGGTGTGCGTGACAAAGCCGTTCAGTGTGAGCGTACGGTCGGGCTGCACGGGCTGGCGGTAAGTCGTGCCCAGGCGCGCAAGCCGCGCGCCGCTTTGTCCGATCCAGTCGGTCACCAGGCGCGACAGCATCGCAAGGCTCAGATTGCCCGGCGCGATCATCCCCGGCAGCCCTTCCTTGCGCGCGCCTTCGTCGTCGGTGAAGCGCGGCACGTCCATCCCGCAGGTGCGCGCGTAGGTCCGCACCTGGTCCTTGCTGAGGAAGATTTCCTGCGGACCCAGGGTATCGCCGATATTGACCGCATCGAATTTGGTGATTGACATTGGCAACCTGCGGCGGCGGCCTAGGGCCGGTTCATGAAGCGATGGTCGATGTGGGCGACGACCTCGCCGTTTTGATTGCGCACGGTCGAGCGCACCACCACGAACACCATCGAGCCGCTGCGCCCGGTCTTCTCGTAGATTTCCTTGACGTGCGAGCTCAGCGTTATCTGGTCGCCGGCGCGAATCGGCACAACGAACTCGACGTCCTTGCCCGCGTCGAAGCCGGCGCTGCCGAAGCGCGGAACGTGAGTGAAGAAGTGGCGCCCGTTGCGGAAGGTCACCGCGAATGACGGCGGCGCGACGATCGTTCGGTACGGCCCTTTCTTCGCGGCCGCCTCTTCAATGTACAGGGGATTGGTCTCGCCGATGGCGGCGCAGTACTTGCCGATTGCCTCGGCGCTGACGCTCACCGGATCGGTCACTTCGAAGACCCTGCCGATCAGCGCCGGATCGTAATCAACCGCCATTGTGCCTCACCTCGTCGGGGACCGCCGCCGGCACGGGTTTGCGCCTGGGACGGAAATCGACCGGCTCGTATTTGCCTTCTTTGAGTTCGCGCACCAGGTCCTCGATCGAGCGGACGTCGGCCTCGAAACGCGTCGCGCAGAGCGCAATCAGGCTCACCAGATGGCTGTCCGAGCCGCCGATCGCGCGGTAGCCGTAGGTTCGCACCAGCTCCATCGAACGATCGTCTTCGCCCTTACGCGAGCCGCCGTTGAGGACTTCGACCGCGACGACGTTGTTGAGCGGCGGCCTGGCCGCGTAATGCTCGCAGAGGCCCACGGTCGGCCGTCCGGGATGGCACGGCACGGCGACGCCGCCCATCCGCGCCACTTCGTCGATCAACTCCTGCGCGCCAAGGCGCACGTTGGCGAAGTCGAAACGGCGTGTCATCTCCTCGGTCACGCCGAAGACCAGCACGTGTCCGTAGTCGGTCTCGACCTCGGACGCCTTGAGCACCATCAGGCCGAACTTGTCCTCGAGCGCGCGGTAGTCGGCGCCGGCGTTGAACTGCCGATGCTCGGTGAGCACGATGCCGTCGACGGGCCGCTCATGGCGGCGCAGCTTGATCCAGTTGAGATAGGCCTCAAGCGGCGCGCGGCTGTCTTCGGAGGCTTCGCTGTGGCTGTGAAGGTCGAGGGTTGTCGGCACTTACACGGCGTCCTTACCTCGCCGGGCGAAACTTGAGCAACGTCATCTCGGGCGTGACGTCCTCGAACACGGCCTCGACGGGCATTCCTATTCTAACCTCATCGGGCTTGCACTCCACAAGGTTGGTCAACACCTTGAGCCCCTCGTCCAGTTCGACGTAAGCCATCACGTAGGGCAGCGACTCGCGAAAGCCCGGCGCCTGGTTCTGCATCGTCGCGGTCCAGGTATAGACCTTGCCCTTTGTGCCGCAGCGCACCCACTCGGTGCGCGAGCTGAGACAATTGGTGCAAAGTGCTCGCGGGTAGTAGCGCCGGTCGCCGCAGTCGCGGCATTTCTGGATATACAGTTCGTGGCGCTTGAGCGCCTCCCACCACGGGCGGTTCTCCTCGTCGATTCGCGGGAGCGGCTTCGCGTACTTTTTCTTGTCGGACTTTTCGTCGGCCATCGTTGCAATACCTGTCGTCTTACTGGTTACCCAGGACAAGCGTGGCGCCGGAGTGACGCAGACCCAGCGTGCCGCCGGTGCCGTGGCAGAGCGCGAGCGCGCACTCCTTGACCTGGCGCGGGCCGCCTTCGCCGCGCAGTTGCCTGACCGCCTCGATCACCAGGAAGATGCCGCGCATCCCCGGATGGTTCGACGACAGCCCGCCGCCGTCGGTGTTGGTCGGAAGCGCGCCGTCGTAGCGTAGCCGTCCGCCGCCGACGAAGGCGCCGCCCTCGCCGCGCTTGCAGAAGCCGAGATTCTCGAGCGTCATCAGCACCGTGATCGTGAACGAGTCGTAGATCATCGCGAGATCGATGTCCTTGGGAGCGACGCCGGCGCGCTCAAAGGCGAGCGGCCCCGACTGTCCCGCCGCCATCTCCATGAAATCGCGCTGGCCGCGCGCGGCGTGGCGCACCGTCTCGCCGCATCCGAGAATGTAAACCGGCTTCTTCTTCAAATCGCGCGCCCGTTCCGCCGAGGTCACGACCAGAGCGCCGCCGCCGTCGCTGATGATGCAGCAGTCGAGCAGATGGAGCGGCGAGGAAATGATCCGCGACGCCAGCACGTCCGCGACCGTGATCGGCTCGCGGTACTTGGCCGCCGGATTCATCGAGGCGTGCAGGCGCATCGTGACCGCGATCTCCGCCAGCTGCTCCGAGGTCGTGCCGTACTCATGCATGTGGCGCTGGGCCATCATCGCATAGGCGCCCACCGTGGTCGGCCCGAACGGCGCTTCGTATTGATCGCAGGGATCGCCGCCACCGCCTCCGCCGCCGGTGCCGATCGCAAAGCGCTGCGAGGCCGCGGTCGAGCCGTACACCACTACGGCAACCTTGCAGAGACCGGCCGCGATAGCGGCGGCAGCATGCGCAGTATGGGCGACGAACGAAGACCCGCCGATCGAGGTCGAATCGACGAAATTGGGCGTCAGGTTCATGTAGTCGCAAAAACCCACGATCCCCATCCCGCTCATGCCGATCCCGGTGGTGCACACGCCGTCGACGTCCTGGATCTTGAGCCCGGCGTCGTCGAGCGCGCCGCGCACACTCTCGGCCATGATCTGGAACATGCTCTTGTCGGGCGCGAAGCGGGCAGGATGCTCGTACACGCCGGCCAGCGCGGTCTTGCGGCTTAGACTCATCGGACGCTCCCTGGCTAAAGTTCGGCGAGAAACTTCTCGACCGCGAAGTTGGTCTCCCGGGGCTGTTCGTTGGGCAGATGATGGGCGGCGCCGGGAATCACGCGCAATTGCGAGCCGCGCAGGCGGCCATGGATGAACTCGGCGTCGGCCGGGGTGGCAATAGGATCATCGGCACCGGCAAGGATGAGCGCAGGCTTGTCGATACGCGCGATCTGCTCGCGCAGATCGCATCGCGTGCAGGCCACGATGTCCATGTAGCGCACGCGCGGATCGGTCTGGATCTGCTCCATCCAGCCCTCGCGCACCACCTCGAAGCGATCCTTGACCGTGGCCGGCGAGTAGCCGTCGGTGACGAAGGCCTGCGGCGCGCGGCCCATCGCAACCCCGCGCAGCGCCTCGACCCGCTCGGGCGGGATGTTGAATTTGGCCGCGGTGACCACCGGCACGATCGCCTCGACCCGCCCGGAATAGCGCGCCGCCATGTCCATCGCGATCGCCCCGCCCATCGAGCGCCCCGCGATAACCGCCGAGCCGATGCCCAGCGCGTCGAGGAAGGCGATCACAAAGTCGCTGTATTCCTGCACCGTGTTGAGCCCATAGACGCCCGAGGAACGGCCGTGCGCCGGCAGATCGATCGAGATCGGACTGTGCGCGCCGCCAAAATGGGCGACCTGGTTGTGCCAGGTATGGCCATTGGAGCCGGCGCCGTGCAGCATCACGATCTTGCGGCCGCGCGAGAGATCGGGCACCACGTCGGGCAACGTGGTCGGTCCGCTGTAGTAGTAGTAAATCGCAGAGCCCTGCACTTCCACATACTTGGTCGGCATCTTCCAGACTCTCTCCGCCAACGGGTTTGAGGGTTAGCTATTCGGAATGAAGGGCGGATGTCAAACGCGCCTGGCCGCCGGCACGTTACCGCAGAGGCGCAAGGCGCGACCATTCGGTGCGCGAGTTGCCGCGCCCGGCAACCGTCGGCACGGACGGTAGGATGGCGCTTTTCTAGCGGCGACGCGCGCGACGCCGGCGACGCGGAGGGCTTGCGGCGGCTCGTCCAGCCTGCTCGCGCTCCCACTGCTCGATCGCCTCGCGGCTGAAACGCCAGTTGCTGCCGACGCGAAACCCCGGCAGACGCCCCTGCCTGAGCAGGCGGTAGATGGTGGTCGGATGTACCCGCAAGTGCTCCGACAGCTCCTCGATGGTGAAAATCTGATCGCTCGGAGATACCTCGGGCATGCTTTGGCCGCTTCTGCCTTGAGGCGCGACCTTTCGAGGCGTCCCTTTCTTCATTCTCTCCCGCCGCCGGACATCGAGTTGCAATGTTGGCAGCCCACAGCCTCTGTCGTGGTGTTAGCGGAGTCAAGACACTTTGTGCGCGTAGCAGGTCGAGGTTGCTTGCAGATGCGTGAGAGAGCATCAACCTGCGTCAGATGAAGAGCCTTCTACGCAATATTTAGCAATACAAAGAGAGCTTAATCACCTATTGAGTCACCTCAAAATCTCGCCGCATGCGCCTCGTTGAACCTCTTCTTCGGCCTTCGCCCGGCACTGCCCGATTGGCGCCGGCGCGGCCTGTTCGGTTAAGTTGGGAGCGCGCGCGGAGCCTGCGAGAGCTGGCGGAAGCGCGCAATTAAAGCGACAGGCGGACCTTCGCGATGGCGTATGAAGCGCTCGAAGTGAAACAGGATGGAGCAATTGCGTGGCTGACGCTCAACCGTCCGCGCGCCCTCAATGCGCTGAACTCGACCATGGTGGACGAGCTGCACGACTATTTTGAGCGGCTCGCCACCGACCGGACGACGCGCGTCGTCATCGTGCGCGGCGCCGGACGCGGCTTCTGCTCGGGGCTCGACCTCAAGGAGCACAGCGGCGCCCGCCCGGGCGACGACGCGCTGGGAACTTCGACCATCGCGACGCTGGAGATCCAGCGCCGCATCAGCGGCCTCGTCATCGCGATTCGCCGCCTGCCGCAGCCGTTCATCGCGGCCGTGCGCGGACCGGCGAGCGGTGGCGGGTTTGCGCTCGCGCTGGCGTGCGACGTACGCCTGGCCGGCGCGTCGGCGCGCTTCAACGCCGCCTTCATCCGAATCGGACTGACCGGCTGCGACATGGGTATCAGCTATACGCTGCCGCGCGCGGT
>DATJXN010000003.1 GCA_035500095.1 Candidatus Binataceae bacterium | reverse complement strand
CCTAGTCCGACGCCGTCCGGTTGTCGGCAAACAGCTTGGCCGACGACGCGATCGGTTCCGCCGCCGCGCTGGCCGCTGCCGCCGTCGCCGCCGCGCGGCGCGCCGCGGCGGTCGGCTTGCCAAGCGGAATCAGGTTAAGTTCGTGCGCGCACTGTTCGACCACCTGGTAGGCGAGCCTTCCCGATTCGACGGCCTGGCTCACCGCGCACATCGCACCCGCCATGGTCAGCGCGGTCAGCACCGCTGCCATTAAGGAATGGCCCAGCGCGGCGCATAGCACCGCCCCGCCCACGCCGATCGCGAGGCCTGCGAGCGTAAGCCGGCTCATCCTGACCCGCACGGCGATGTGATTCTTCAGCCGCGCGGCCTCGTGCTCCTCGTCTGCGGTCTTGAAGCGCAAGCGCGTCCACGGGTCGGGCCGAACCTCGAGATCGAAATCGTTCCATCCGGGATCGTGCGTCGCCGCGAGACCCGCGCGCGAGAAGTGGCGCGCCATGCGCTCAAGCAGGGTTTCGCGGGTCGTCCAGGCCTCGTTCCAGTACGAGAGATGGAAGCTGCGGCGCAGCCATCGCAGCGCCGGGCGCTGACGCGGCTGAGTTTCGTTGGCGAAGCCGAGCGTGCGCATCCGCATCTTCCATCTGGTCCACGTACGCACCATCGGTCCACTCCACGCGAGGAACGCGACGAAGAGCCGCGCGCCCGGCGAATCGTGACATTTCTCGAGCGGGGCCTTGCGCGCGTAGTAAAGTGCCCATACCACGCCGAGCGAAAGCATCGCCAGCGCGGGCAGCACCGTAAATCCGGCAAACCAGCTGAAAAGCGCCGCCGCGGCGAACACCAGGTTCCATTCGAGCGTCTGCGGGAGAAAGTTCAGGATTCCCGGGATCTCGTCGCTCACGCTCTGCGGAGCGCCGGCCGCCCGCGTCCATCCGATACGGCGGCGCAGCGCGCCGGGCACGGTTGCCGCGAGGCCGGGAATCGTGCCGCGCCATTTGATTTGGCCAAGCCCGTTGAAGCGCTCGGGATATTTCAGATAAAGCGCGGCCTCGGCGCGGCCGTAACCGCGCTGCTGACCGTAGTACGCCTTCACGGTGTTGCGGCGAAAATGCCAGACAAAGGCCGCCGGGCAGTAGCCGAGCGTGAAACCCGCGTCCAGGATGCGCCAGCAGATATCAACGTCGTCGCCGGCCGAAGTGAATTGCGCATCGAAGCCGCCCACCGTCAGCAGCGCTGCTTTGGTGAAGACCATATTGCATCCGGCCAGATGCTCGGCGCGATCGTCGGCCACCAGCACGTGGCACGGCGCGCCCGGCGCGGCTGCGACGCATCCTTCGACTCGTCCCTCCTCATGCGGCGCATAGTTGGGGCCGCCGCAGCCGTCGAAGCCGCCCTCGACCATCGTGCGCACCATCAGGGTCAGCCAGTCGGGATCGACGACACAGTCCGAGTCGGTATAGGCGATAATGTCGCCGCGCGCCGCATAAAGTCCCACGTTGCGCGCAACGCTCAAGCCCTTGTTGGGCTGGCGGATCAGCCGGAACTCCGGGAATTCCATCGCGATTTCGGCCGTGCGATCGCGCGAGCCGTCGTCGACGATTACGATTTCGTAGTTGGGGTACTTAAGCCGGCGCAGCGACTCCAGGCACGGCAGCATCGTGCGCTCGGCGTTGTAGGCGCAGATCACGACCGACACCATCGGGGTGCGCGGCGGATGCGGCGGACAGGTCCCGTTGAGCGAGACGAACGGGCTTGCCTCGTCGGCCCGCAGCGGGCGCATCGCCAGCAGGTCGGCGACCGGCGGGCGCACCAGCGGCGGCGCCACCACGCCTGCCGCTCCGACGCCGAATGTCGCGGCTACCAGCTCGTCCTGTTCGAGGCCCTGGCCCGCTAGCGCCTGGGGAAATTCGATCACGACCGGCCGCGCCATCGCCAGATTGTGCAGCGCGACGACGAAGCGCGTGAGCTCGGCGGGCGTAAGGCCGCCGGCCTCTGCATAGAGAAAATCCTCGCCGGCCGTCGCCAGCGCGATCGTGGACGCGCGATGCTTCAACGCGACCAGCGCGCGGCTGTCGCGCAGGTGGATTTGGCGGTACAACCGGTCAAGCGCGCGCCGCAGCCGCTCGACCCCCATCATCCTCAGCCGCTCGGGCGCGAAGGGGCAGTCGATCAGGTATCCTATGAGCGCGGGATGGTTGCGCCAGATGTTGACCGTGCGGGAGATCCGGGCGGCGGTCTCGCGCACGCGGACGGATTCGAGCAGGTCTTCGGGCTTGACGGTAATCTCGATTAGCGCGTGGAGGCCGGTGTAGGTGGCGAGGTCGAGGACGGCATCTGCCTGTTCGTCGCGCAGCACCAGGGCCGTGGTATGGGTTTCCTGCAAAACCTGGAGGCGATGCCTGAGCACGAGCCGCCGGTTCAGGTCCAGCCGGGGCTCGACGTCGGCAAGACGCATCGCCTTGAGAAAAAACTTGTGACCAGCGCGGGAGAAGAATTTCCCCTGCGCAAGGATAGCCGGGCGAGAGGGTTCGTCTTGTAGCACGGTATCGCGCTAGTGCCAAAGCCGTGCCATCAGAAAAACCCTCGCACAGTCTAGGCTTTTGGCGACGCGCAGATAGATGAAGGCCAACGTATTGGGATGTTGGCTAACCCTTTTGCGACCGGGCGAATCCTGCATCGTGCTTTTTGCGGCTCGCAGGAAGCCGGCCGGCTCCTAGAAGGCGGATTTTGGCGGTGTTATAACTCGATCGGTTGGTAGCCGCGTGGAGCAACATCCGAACAAAAACGATCGCTCCTCAAAGAGCGCTATGCCTGAAAAGCGCAGGACCTCCGTCGGCGGACGCAGGACTGCCTGCCATAAGAGCACTGCTGCCACCGACAAGAGCAAGGCGGCCGGCGCGCACCACTTCGCAAACGACACGCAGATACAGGCCACACCGGAAGAGCTGACTGCGATCCGCGCCCAACTCCACACGATCGAGCTCGCGCTATCAGCGCTCTTTGGCGCGGACTACCGCCGCGGACCGGAGAGCCAGCGTTCGCGGCGCGCGGCCGCCGAAGTAATCGACCGCCACTTTCAACGGATGGTCGAGCAATGGACTGCCGCGATTCTCGGGATGCTCGACGAGCGCTCGAAGCACAAGTACCCGCACATAGCGCAGGACTGCGCCAACGCGCTGGTCCGGTTCGTTGACAACCTGCGTGATCGCGACAATCTCGACACTTATGTCTATCTGCGCCGGCATTGCCAGGAGGGGATGCTTTCGCGGGTGAGGCCGTCGGAGTTCAACGTCCTGCACATCGCGCTCAAGCAGATAATTCTCAAGCACGTGCGCTCGTCGCTCAAAGGGCTGCGGATGGAGCGGGCGCGCGAGGCGGTGGTCGCCGCGATCGACGAGCGGCGCCTGATGGTTTCTCAGTTCTATATCGAATCGCGCGAGCATGCGCTCCGCATCTCCGAAGAAAAGTACCGCACGACGATCGACCACGCGCCAGACCCGATGTACGAGATCGAGCCCCATACCTGGATCGTGCAGGGCGCCAACGCCGCGGCCGAAGCGATGTACCAGCTCGTGCCGGATCACGCAGAGAAGCCGCTGGTGGGGCGCAAGCTGACCGAGCTTGGTCCGCCCGAGGACATTCCGCACATCCTGCGCCACGTCGAAAAGGTCGTGCGCGACGGCTCCGACCAGATTCGCGATTGGCCGGAAGCCGGGCGCTACTTTGACGTCAACTCGGCGCTGATCTCGTTCGGCAATGTGCAGTTCGTGCACATGATCCTGCACGACGTGACCCAGCGGCGCGAGATGCTCGACGAACTGCTGCGGACCGAACGTCTCGCCGCCGCCGGCACCTTCGCCGCCGGCGTGGCGCACGAGGTCAACAACCCGCTCGGCTCGATCTCCTCGCTGGTGCAGTCGCTGCTGCCGGAAGAGACCGACCTCGCGCGGCGTACCTCTTTGCACACGATCCTCGCGCAGATCACGCGCATCTCGACCACGCTCAAGGACCTGGTGAATTTCGCACGGCCCTCGGCATCGCAGCGCAGCCGCTTCGATCTGAACGACCAGGTACGCGAGACCCTGCGCCTGGTCGCCTACAACAGCCGCTTCCAGGGTGTCACTTTCGATCCTCAACTAGGCGCCGATCTGAAGCACGCCTTCGCCGACGGCAATGAGATCCAGCAGGTGCTGATCAACCTGATCTTCAACGCCGCCGACGCAAGCCAGCATCGCGGCGGCTCCATCCGCATCGTGACCGAAAATCATCCGGCCGCTCGCGACGGCGCCGCCCACGTCAAGAAAGTGTTGATGCGCGTGATCGATAACGGCATCGGAATCCCGCCCGAGCATCTAAGTCGCGTCTTCGATCCGTTCTTCACCACCAAGCCGGCCGGCGCGGGCGTGGGCCTGGGACTGTCGCTCTGCCAGCGCATCATCCTGGCCAACCAGGGCACCATCCGTATCGACAGCGAGATTGGCAAGGGCACCACGGTCACGATCTGTCTGCCCACCTACGAATGCGAGACGGCCGCGGCTGAAGTTCCGGTGTCATGAACGAAACCGACCCGTTGATCCCCGACACCCTCGCCGGTCACGAGCGCCCGGCGCCCGCCCCCCAGCGCGGCCCGTACCACGTGCTGGTGGTCGAAGACGAAGACCTGATGCGCTCGATCATCGCGCAGCTCTTGCGCAGCGAGGGCTACACGGTCTTCGAGGCGCACGCCGCCGAGGTCGCGCTCGGCATCTTCGAGCGCGAAAAGATCGACCTCGCGATAATCGACGTCAACCTGGGCGGCGGCAGCGGCCTCGATCTCCTGAGCCGCGTGCGCGCGCTCGACTCTGAAGTGATGGGCATCATCGTGACCGCCTACCCGAGCGTCGAGTCCGCCGTGCACGCGCTCCACGAGGGCGCCTACGATTACATCACCAAGCCTTTCGCCAACGACCATCTCAAGGCCGTGGTGCGCAACGCGCTGGCGCAAAAGGCGCTGTTCCAGGAAAACCGCTTCCTGCGCCGCGAGCTGCGCGAGAAGTATCGCTTCGAAAACATCATCGGCAAAAGCGACGCGATCGAGCAGGTCTTCCGCGTCATGGAGAAGGTCGCGCGTACCGACTCGAGCGTGCTCATCACGGGCGAATCGGGCACCGGCAAGGAGCTGGTGGCACGCGCGCTGCATTTCAGCTCCGAGCGCGCACACGCCCGCTTCCTCCCGATCAACTGTGGCGCGCTGCCCGAGAATCTGCTCGAGAGCGAACTCTTCGGTTACAAGCGCGGCGCGTTCACCGGAGCTGCGCAGGACAAGGTGGGCCTGCTCAAGGCGGCGGACAAGGGCACGATGCTCTTCGACGAGATCGGCGAGATGCCGCTTGCGCTGCAGGTCAAGCTGCTGCGCGCCTTCCAGGAGCGCGAATGCTACCCGCTCGGCTCCAACGATCCGGTGAGCTTCGACGTGCGGGTTATTTGCGCGACCAATCGCGACCTCGAGCGCGAAGCCAAGGAGGGCCGCTTCCGTGAGGAGCTGCTCTACCGCATCAACGTGATCAATATCGCCCTGCCCGCGCTGCGCGAGCGCCGCGACGACATTCCGCTGCTCGCCAACCATTTCCTGCGCAAGTATGAGAAGCAGCTCGGGCGTTCATCGATGCGCTTTTCCAAGGGCGCGATGCGCGTGATGGTCGGCTATGCGTGGCCGGGCAACGTGCGCGAACTCGAAAACAGCGTCGAGCGCGCCGCTATCCTGGCCGAGACTGACGTCATCCATGCCCACGACCTGCCGGAGAAGCTCAACGACAAGTCGGCGGCGCCGCCGGCCTCGAGCGACGGCGCCGGCATGACGCTGGAAGAACTCGAGCGAGAGCATATCCGGCGGGTGCTGGTGCGCGTCCAGGGCGACAAGGTTCGTGCCGCCGAGGCGCTGGGCATACACCTTTCAACGCTGTACCGCAAGGTCCAGCGCTACCGGCTGGAAAGCGTGGGCACGGGCGAAGATGCGGCGCGATTGGCCACTCCTGCGCGCAGCGCGCCAACCGGCCGGTAGCGGCGCGGGAAGGCCGTCCGCCGGGACTTGCGCCGCGCCCCAACCGCTGGTAGCAATCGGCGTCGGCGCGCGATAGACTTTTTGACAGCACGGCACGGATCCCGCCGTGCGGAGATGACCATGGATATTTTCGCACCTTCTCATTTGTTGGTTCTGCTGGTGATCATCCTGATCATTTTCGGCCCGAGTAAGCTCGGCGACGTGGGCGGCGCGCTCGGCAAGGCGATCAAGGACTTCAAGCGCGCGATGAACGAGCCCGAGCCGTCAAGCCAGCAGGCGCAAAAGACCGCCGAGACCAAACCCCCGGTCGAAGCAACTCCGGTCAAGCCGTCCTGAACCGAATCAGTCGGTCCGCTCCTCGCGGACGGCTTTGCTCGACGACCCTCGGAAAGCGCTTGCAAAGCGCGGCCGGTCTCTCCTAAAGCATCAGCCATAGTCGTGCGCCCCCCGATTTCCAGGAGCGCGGGCGCAATCGCTTGGCCGCCCGGGAAAACCCGGCGGCGCGGCGGCACCGAGGACGGCGTAGTCTTGAAGGCATCACGAATCCTTATCTGGGCCGCGGTGGCCGCGTTGGGCGCGGGCGGCCTTGCCTATATCGCGCTCGCGCGCGGCGAGGATCGTCCGAGCGCGCTTTGGTTCGTGATCGCCGCGGTCTGTGTCTATGCCGTCGGCTACCGCTTCTATTCGGGATTCATCGCCCGCCGGGTGCTCGAACTCGACGATTCACATCCGACACCCGCCGTCCGCCTTAACAACGGCCGTGACTACGTGCCGACGCCGCGCTGGATCACCTTCGGCCATCACTTTGCCGCCATCGCGGGTCCCGGCCCGCTGGTCGGCCCGGTGCTCGCGGCGCAATTCGGGTACCTGCCGTCCACGCTCTGGATCGTAATCGGCGCGGTGCTCGGCGGATGCGTGCAGGATTTCGTAATCCTCGGCTACTCGCTCAAGCGTGACGGCCGCTCGCTCGGCAAGATGGCGCGTGACGAGATCGGCCCGGTCGGCGGCCTCGTGGCGCTCGGCGGAGTGCTGCTGATCATGGTCATCCTGATCGCCGTCCTCGGCCTGGTGGTGATCAACGCGATGAAGCAGAGCACGTGGGCGACCTCGACCGTCGCCGCGACCGTGCCGATCGCGATGCTGGTCGGCATATACATGACGTATTTGCGCCCCGGCCGAATCCTCGAGGCGTCGGTGCTCGGCGTCGCGCTGATCGCGGCGGCGGTGCTCGGCGGACGCTACGTCGAGGGGTTCAGCTGGGGCCACTACTTCGCGATGGACGCACCGCATCTCGCGGTATGGATCATCGCGTACGGTTTCATGGCTTCAGTGCTGCCGATATGGCTGTTGCTCGCGCCGCGCGACTATCTTTCGGCCTTCATCAAGATCGGCACGATCCTCGCGCTGGCGGCCGGGATCGTCGCGATGCATCCGCCGACCCTGATGCCCGCGCTGACCCGCTTTACCGACGGCAGCGGGCCGGTTTTCGGGGGCAAGGTTTTCCCCTTCGCCTTCATCACGGTCGCCTGCGGCGCGATCTCGGGCTTCCATTCGCTGATCGCCTCGGGCACCACGCCCAAGATGCTCGAGCGCGAGGGCGATGCGCGGATGGTGGGTTACGGATGCATGCTGATGGAGTCGTTCGTGGCCGTGATGGCGATGATCGCGGCGATTATCATCAAGCCCGGCATCTACTTCGCGGTCAACGCGCCGGCCGGCGTGGTCGGCACGGGGATCGCCGCCTGCGAAAAGATTTCGGCGTGGGGCTTCGCCATCACCGACCAGGAGATGCGCGCGCTCGCGGCCTCGATCGGCGAGCAAACGCTCTACGCGCGCACTGGCGGCGCGCCATCGCTGGCGGTCGGGATGGCGCATATCTTCGCGCATTCGCTCGGTGGCGGCGCGGTAATCGCGCTCTGGTACCACTTTGCGATCATGTTTGAGGCGCTGTTTATCCTGAGCACGCTCGACGCCGGCACACGCGTCGCGCGATTCATGCTCCAGGACCTGCTCGGCCAGGTCCACCCGTCGCTCGGCGACGCCGGCTCGTACCTGAACATCGTAGCGACCTCGGCGTTGATCGTCGCGGCGTGGGGTTATTTTCTCTACTTCGGCACGATCGATCCGCTGGGCGGCATCAATTCACTATGGCCGCTGTTCGGGATCGCGAACCAGATGCTGGCGACGATCGCGCTCTGCGTCGCAACTTCGGCGATGATGCGCCAGGGCAAGAGCCGCTACGCCTGGGTCACGCTGACTCCGCTTTGCTGGCTGGTGTCGGTCACGATGACGGCCGGGCTGGAGAAAATCTTCAGTTCCGCGCCCAACGTCGGTTTTCTCGCTCACGCCGCGCAACTCGCGGCCGAGCAGGCACTGCCCACGACCAGCGCCGCGCGCTCGGCAACGATCACACGCCTGGTCTGGAACGATCGGATCGACACCGCGATGACTTTCATCTTTATTGCGGTCGTGATCGTGATTCTTACCGACTCGGCGCGCGTCTGGCTCCGGCTCACGCTTGCACGGCGCGCCGGAGCGCCGGCCGAGCCCGTCGCTGCGTGATGTACACATCGCCGAGGGTCGTATGGTTGCATGGCCCGCGCGATGGGAATTTAATTGGAGACTCAGCGGCTGGCCGCGAAGGGGCTGCCCGTCGATGATAGCTGGGTCCTGCGCAAGGGAAGACCGCGAACCCCGCCAGGTCCGGAAGGAAGCAACGGCACCGGTTGACACCCTGTGCCGCAGGGGAGCCTAGCTATCACTCGGCGGGCAGAATGCCGCTTTTTCCGTAGTCGCTCGATGGCCGGTTATCGCTGATGGCTTCCGATCCGTCGTCGCACCTGGTGTTGGCGCGCAAATGGCGCCCCGACCGCTTTGCCCAGCTGGTCGGCCAGGAACACGTAACCCGCACGCTCAGTCAGGCCCTGCAAAGCGGCCGGATCGCCCACGCCTTCCTGTTCACCGGCATCCGCGGCGTCGGCAAAACCACCGCCGCGCGCATCCTCGCCCGCTGCCTCAACTGCGAAAAGGGGCCGACCCCCGATCCGTGCGGCGAGTGCGCCGCCTGCATCGAGATTCGCGCAGGGCGCGCGCTCGACGTGGTCGAAATCGACGGCGCAACCTACCGCAAGATCGACGACGCCCGCGCCATTATCGAGAACCTGAGCTACCGGCCGGCGCGCGACCGCTTCAAGATCTACATCATCGACGAAGCCCATCAGCTCACCGACCAGGCCTTCAACGCGCTGCTGAAGACGCTGGAAGAGCCGCCGGCGCACGTCAAGTTCATCCT
>DATJXN010000002.1 GCA_035500095.1 Candidatus Binataceae bacterium | reverse complement strand
CTAGGTCTGCAATCAAGTGCGCCACATTGTGTTCGATCCTGCTGCTGGCGTTGTCGCAAGCCATACTCGCGCAGGCTCAGACCACGCCAACACCGGATCAGCTCGAGTCTGACGACACCAAGGCGATGGATCCAGCATCCCCATGTTCAAGAACAAGACCCGACGCAAGAGCCAGAGGAGTAAGCTGCAGCGAGGCTCCGGTGTTACTGCTGCGTTCCCGTCGATGTAGCGGTTCCAGTTGATTGAAGGCTTTGGACGTAACGCACGAGAGCAGTGATTCGGGATTTGACTTCCGCCTCCGAGGCACCTTTGGAAACACCTTGCGGCTCGAAATACACGCCCCACAATGGCATATCCAGAAGGCGCTTATGCGCTGCAGCCAGCTTGCGACCGTCGATCACGTCGTAGACTTCCTGAAAGGGAAAACTGCCTCCGTTCTTTTTGCTCAGATGCGTTAAGTCGGGGCCCGGAATATCTACGTCCTTAGCCCCTGTCCCGCCTGTTCCATGACATCCCGCGCAATAATTCTGATAGTCCGCTTTTCCAGTTCCCGCAGTTTGCGCGCATTGCCAGTTCAGCGAGAGCGGGGCGGTGGTGAAATAACAGCGTCTCCGGACCTTTCGGTCGCGGCCTCAGTCAACCGGTCAGATTAAGGCTCTGCACTGGTAACGAAAGGGGAAAGTCATGCTTGACACCAAATGGTTAAGGGGTTCAATCGTCGTCCTGATCATTCTCGAGTTTATGAAACCTGGAGCCAGTTGCTCATCGAGCGGAACTATCCGAACTTCCACCGCTGCAGGATGGCACCTGATTGTACCGCCTTTTGTTCCCGGCGATCCGCCCGGTCCGCTTCAGCTGAAAGCGCCGCTTAGCCAGTGGACCGAAATGGATTCGGCCGGAACTGCTGCGGACTGCGAGGAACAGCGGAACAACATGACGCGGATGTCTCTGAGCGCTGACATCATTTCTCCGGATATCCAGTTCGAGATGCTCCTATACCACTACGCGGTTTGCGTCTCTTCATCCGATCCACGGCTTAGGTTGAGGCGCGATGGTCACAAGATGGTTCATAGTTTTGGGGGATCCGCCAGACATGACCGTGTCTCAGTCGGTTACACCGGGCCACCTGTTGAACAAAGCCCAGAAATAGCCCCTGAATCACCGGAGGCGCATTCGGACAGCTTCGGGATATTCGAAGACCCGCGAACTCCGATAATGCTAATGCTTCTTGGTTTTGTGCTGATGGCTACCGCGGGCCCGCTTGGCGGTTGGTTACGCGAGAAAACTGGATTTCGGATGCACTGACTGTCGGTCAAGGAAGTGGTTACGATGACAGGCGGTAATCCAAGGCAAGGTGGATAAAATGGCGTCGGCAAACCCTTCTTGGCCTCGTGCGCCATGGAGAAGGCGTGCACGCGCAGCATGGGCGAGGCACTTAAGTGCCCGAGCAGGGCCTTGGCTTCCATCAAGTCTGCGGCGTCGAAGCCTTCGGTGAACCAGTTGTAGATCTCGGCCAGCATCGCGCGCGCCTCGCCGCGGCGGCCCTGCTTCGCGAGCAGCCGCGCGAGGCTCGTCGTGGCGCGCAACTCCAGCGATTTCGCCTGCTGCTGGCGGGCAGTTTCTATGGCCCTCAGATAACACGTTTCGGCTGCCTTATGGACTTCAGACTCCGGACCCTGGACTTCGGATTGTTTTAGTGCCAGCTCGCCTTTCAGCCGATACAGCTCGGCCTCGTAGAAACGCTCGCCAGCTTTGCTCACTAGCTCCAGTGCCTCGGCCACTACCGCAAGCCCTTCCTTTACTTGCCCCATTTTCCCGTACGCTCCGGTCAGCGCAGCCATAAAATACGCTTGCGTTACCTTGGCTCCCACGTCCCGGTTAGCAGCCAAACCCTGACGCAGTAGGACGATCCCCTCCTCACTCCTTTCCTTCCTCGGCCAGTACCCAGCCCCGGCAAAGAGACTCTCGCGAGACCCAAGGAAGTCAGCCCTTGGTCGGCCACGACACCTTTTTGTATCACCCAGCGTCGTCAACAAACCAGCCGACGGAGAAAGTGCGATCAAAGCTAGTCCTGCTTTGGATAAAGCGCATGCCAAAGTGGAATCAAAGATTGGCGCATTACGAGCTGTATTTCTTGCGCCAACGACATGATCGTATCGAATATGGCGCATCGGCACAGCGGCGTGCCGGGAGGTACCAGCAGAGAAGTTGCGAGCGTCTCAAATCCCAGGCGGGGAATCGAACCCCGCGATCTTTCGGCCCAAAGGATTTATAGCTTAGCGCAAGAGTTGAGCTGTAACTGAAGCGAGCAGGCGAGCTATAAGTTTTCGATGTTTTAGAGCCAAATAGATGAATATTTGATGAAATGGCACGTCAAAATGTCTGATGGCAAGAGAGACTTGCAAACCTTTACTTTTAGCCATCTTCGAGTGTCAATCGCGGCTGACCGGCCATTATCTTGGCGCTGGCCGCGGCTCCTTCGAATTCATGCACATTGGAAAGCGCGTAGCTCATTTTCCATGAACGCGTCAGTGCACTTCATCGAGTCCTATCCAGCGGCAAGCCGTCCCGTCGGAAGAAGGCACTACCGCGAACCCAGTACAATTCATACTGACTGCAGAGGTGAAGCATGCCGAAGTCGCGGGCCGATGGTAGCTCGCGCCGAGGGCCGCGACAGTCGGGCGTGGCGGGACTCTTCGCAGTCCCAAGGTTGGAGGAACTGGTGGTGGACCCTGGTAAGCTCAGGGTGCTCGACAACGATACGGCACAGGCGCTCAAGACACAGGCGATCGAAGCACTCAATCTGCTTCATCGCCTCGAAGCCGAACGCTCACACGTGCTATCGGATGACCGCGAACGAGGGCGGGGCGATAGGCTCCTAAATGTAGACGAAGCCGGCGAAAAACTCGGTGTCACGCCTGATTGGCTCTACCGGCATCACAGGAATCTTCGATTCACCGTGCGGCACGGCAGGTTACTGCGTTTCTCCGAACTGGGGATAGAAGAGTATATCCGCAAGCGTCTCGGTTGAAAGGTCACCGGCGGCCATGATTAACAGAGCTGCTTCTCAAACCCGATCTATCGTGGTGAGGAGCGGCGAGAGCGTCCGATTCTCCGGTCGGCTACTGCGCTCTATTCATTTGGAGATTCGGAACGTACTGGGCTACTGAAGATTTTGGAACGCGAGGAACGCAAATCATTCCGAGGTATGGGCCGCATTTTCAGGCGCGGCCCAATTTATTGGATTGCCTTTTACCATAGAGGGAAGGAATACCGGGAAAGCTCGCACTCGGATAATGAGGCTCAGGCGCGCAAGCTGCTTAAGAAGCGAATCGGAGAGGCGGGAATCGGACGCGTTACGGGACCGCGCGAAGAGCGTGCTACCTTCGAGGACTTGGCGAAAGCGCTGTTGACCGATTACGAGATCAACCGGCGGCGTTCGCTGCGCTCCGCGCAACTATCGATCAGCCATCTGCGCGAGGTCTTCGGGCTCGAACGGGCGATTGACATCACCACCGATCAGATCAAAGCGTACGCGCGAACCAGGCAGCGCGAGGGCGCAGCCAACGCGAGCATAAACCGTGAGCTGGCGGCGCTGAAGCGGATGTTCAGTCTCGCCGTTCAAGACGGCCGGCTGAGCGGAACGCCATACATTCCGAAGCTTCACGAGGACAATGCGCGCCAGGGATTCGTCGACCACGGTGCGTTCGTCGCACTGCGCGACAATCTGCCAGAGTATCTCCGCGAGCCTATAACATTTCTGTACCTGTCCGGATGGCGGGTGAGCGAGATGAAGGCGCTCGAGTGGCGTGACGTTGATCTCGCCGGCAGGTTGGTTCGGCTGCGGCCAGAAGTCAGCAAGAACAAGGATGGCCGTGTTTTGCCCCTTTCGGGCGAACTGCTGGAAATCATTGAGCGAGCGCATGGTGCGCGGCAACTCGGTTGCCCTTTTGTATTCCATCGGCGCGCCGAGCCCATCGGCGATTTCCGGAAGGCTTGGTCCAACGCCTGCAAGGCGGCGGGATTGGGCAAGTTGCTTGTGCACGATCTCCGGAGAACGGCTGTGCGCAACATGGTCCGGGCCGGGATTCCAGATCGGGTCGCAATGACTTTGTCAGGACACAAGACGCGAAGCATCTTCGATCGCTACAACATCGTGAGCGAGGCCGATCTTGAGCAAGCCGCCGAGCGTCTGCAATCCCATTTGGCCGCCCAACGGAATCAGACGAAGGTCACCCCGATCGGTGTCCGTCCGAGATCGGGTCGCGAACCATAAAATTTTGACTTCGAGGGAGACCGTTACCCGCTTCTGCGACCTTCGATCTTCATGCGCTAGGTGGCCAAGGCAGCGCTCGCGATCAACGATCACCGGTTAGGCTCGACGCCTGATACAAAAACTTGTATATTGAGTAAACGGATGCCGAAGGCGCTCTTCTGGCTCGGCTCGTCACGGAGCGATATCAGGAACTTTCCGGTCGACGCCAGACGGCGGGCCGGATACGAGCTGTTTTTGGTGCAATCTGGGCTCGAACCGTCCGACTGGAAGCCGATGTCTTCCGTCGGCGCCGGCGTAGAAGAGATCAGAGTGCGCACTGGACGAGAGCATCGAGTATTTTACGTGGCGAAGTTCGAGGAAGCGGTTTACGTGCTTCATGCATTCGAGAAGAAGACTCGGAAGACGCCTAAACCAGACTTGGACTTGGCCCGATCTCGACTGCAGGAGCTCGTGAGGACTCGGCGCGTCGCGACAAAGGTTTAGAAGCAAGTGATGAATATCGAACGGTCATCCGGAAACGTATTCAGGGACCTTGGGTTCGCGCCTAAAGAGGCGGAAAGCCTCCGTTTGCGCGCTCGGTTGATGGCGGAACTCAAGCGGCTCATCCAGGCACGCAAGCTGACGCAGAACTCCGCCGCAAAGCTCTTGGGAGTAACCCAGCCGAGGATCAGCGATCTTGTGCGCGGAAAGATCGACTTGTTTAGCATCGAGACGCTCATCGACATGCTGACCCGCGCTGGCATCCGGGTCCAGCTTCGACTCGCTCCTGCCCGCCGCTCTCCGCACCACCAAGCGGCGTGAGGTTCCACCACCGCGAGAGTGCCGGCCAGTACTGCCTGTGAATGCCCCACGTCAGAAGGAGATCTACGAAGGCCTCCTGTGGGGAAGCGCGTACCCTGAATCACGTTGTAAGCGCCCCCGCGAGAATCGGTAAGCCTCATTTCGCGATCTGGGCGAGTGATCTTGGATTTACGGTTCGGCCGCCGCACTCTTCGGCCGCCGCCCTTTCGAAGGCATCGGCGACTCGTCTCTTGACAAATGCGGACACAATGCGGACAATTCGGCGAATTGGTGCCGCGATGTCCGCATTTGCCTCAGAGAAAAGCTTTGTTCTTCCGAGGTTTTTTGGTGGGCCGTCGGAGACTCGAACTCCGGACCCGCTGATTAAGAGTCAGCTGCTCTACCAACTGAGCTAACGGCCCACCGAAGGGAGTACGTTCTTAGCAGGATTTGATGGGGTGAGTGAAGGGACTTGAACCCTCGACCGCCGGGGCCACAACCCGATGCTCTGCCAACTGAGCTACACTCACCACTGTATATGTCGTCTGCCGGCCCGTTCGCCCGGGTCGGACTTTCAAGGCACGCCTGGCGCGCCAGAAGGGATTCGAACCCCTGACCCACGGCTTAGAAGGCCGTTGCTCTTTCCACCTGAGCTACTGGCGCGAGTCGGGGCGAGCCGATTTGAACGGCCGACCCCCTGCTCCCAAGGCAGGTGCGCTACCAGGCTGCGCCACGCCCCGAACCATATCGAATAACATACGCAGGTTTGCCCCTCAACCGCGAATCGCGCCGCGCGCGACGACCCGTGAGATCGCGCGCGAAGCACGACATCGCGCAAAGTACGAGATCGAATGATTCACGCTTCATCGCGACGAACAATCTTCATCGCGACGAACAATATCGATCGCCCCGCCGCTATCGACAGCGATGAGCCCATGGCCGCGCTTTCGATTCTCAGGTCTGCTCGATTCAGACATATCGCAAACTTAAAGCGCTCAAAATTCAGGCACCTGCCCACTCTTGAGCGGCGCTGCCGCCAAAGAGTCAGCCATGGCCTCGACGATTCGCCGAGATTGGGGATCAGATGGGACACCTGCGGGCGAATCTCCCGCGTTTTGCGAATGACGGCTGAAATCAATCGCTTAGACTGCGTTTTTGACGTTCTTCGATTGATTGTGTCGCATTTCAGGAATTGAATGGGCCGCTAAGACGGCGGAAACTCCGCAATTCACGATCTGTTTTTCGTGGGCATAGGAATTGCTGCACTAAAAACCGCGCTGTCGGTCTCCCCCGAGAACTACCAGCGCTTGTCCCCAAGCAAGGCCGGGCTACCTCCGTAGGTCCCCCAACGTGCGGTAATTACGGTAGCCCGGCCACTTCCCCGTTCTCGTCGACACAGGTTCGTCGCCTTCGGAGCGTCTCAATAGAGACGTGGCGTCAGAAAAACCCCATCGATGAAATGTTTCGTCGCGCTTGCCGCTTTAAATGGTTTCTTTAGTAGCGTATCCGCAAGTTCGCGCGCGGCTTTGGCTAAGGCCCGCGCTTTGACCACCCGGTTGACCATCCCCAGGTCGAACAATTCGCGCGCCGTATAATGGCGGCAGAGCACCGCAGCCTCCTTTGCGCGCCAGGGGCCCATCCGCGCCGCCATAACGATTGCCGGACCGCCTGTGAACGGCGCACCCAGATCTACCTCCGGCACCCAGAACTCCGCCTCCTCCGCCGCAATGGTGAAATCGAAGGCGAGCGCGAGCGCCCATCCTCCGCCGACCGCGTAACCGTTGACGGCGGCGATCGTCATGCAATCGAGCCGGCTTATCTGATCGAACGAGCGGCCGATCGTTCGCGCCAGTCCCGCGTTGCGCTCGGCGAAAAAGCGTCGGCGTGCCTCGGGGTCTTTGGCGCCGTCCGCCCCCGAGAGGTCCGCGCCTGCGGAAAAGGCGGCGCCGGTGCCGGTGACGATCAGCACGCGGGTTTCGCGGTCGTCGCGCACGCGATGGACGAGGTGCTCGAACTCGGCCATCACTTCGCGATTCATGCAGTTTCGCCGCTCGGGCCGGTTGAAAGTGATGGTGGTGACCGGGCCGTCTTTCGCGAACAGGAAATCTGCGGGCGTCTTTGCCGCCATCGAAGCGCTCATCGGTTCAAATGCCGTTACCCACCGCAAATGCCGGGTTTATTCGTACGACGATTTCTTCCAGATGCCCCGCTGATGCATCAGGGCGATCTGCTTTTCGATCACCGACTTGCGGTATTCCTGATGCTTCATCGGGACGCGGTCGAGGTAGAGATTCTTCGGATAGATTGGCTCCTGGTACAGCATCCGGTAAAGCTCGGTCCGCAGATCCTTCAGCCAGTTGTCCCACTGCGTGTGGCCGCGATGGTAGCGCAGCGCCTCGATATCGATCACTCCGGCCACGTAGGTCGAGCAACCGCCATATTCCTGTTTGCCGACGATTTGTCCGCGATGATTGATGACGAAAGAACGTCCGCCGAAGGTGTCGATCGGCAAGTCGCTATCCGGAAATAGATAGTACGTGCCCAGATTGGGTGCGACTATGTACATATTGTTGTCGAGCGCGCGCGCCCGGCTCTGAATCTCGAATAGCTCGTTGCCGGTAGCAGGATGCGGATACGATCCGCGATACACGACTTCGGCGCCGTTCATCGCGAGCGCCCGCGCGTTCTCCGGATATGAGCCCTCGTTCGCCATCATGATCCCGAGCCGGCCGATTTCCGTGTCGGCCACCGGCCAGAACGCGTCGAGCGTGCAGCCGTACTTCTCCACCCACCAATCGAAGATATCGTGCGGGCAGACCGAGTGCTCGACCGGAAAGAGCGGCGAGACTTTGTAATGGCGCAGGATGATTTCGCCCTGCGGGTCGATGATGAAGCCGACGTTGAAAAAGCGGTCCTTCCAGTCGGGATGGTGCGCCTTGGCCTGCGCCATGATGAAGGCGTCGTACTGGCGGGCGAGCGCACCGAGCGCGTCGGTCTCCGGGCCGGGGAGGTCGATCGCGCACTCGCGCGCGTACTGCACGTGGTCGAGGTCGAGCACCTCGTCGTTGAAGGCCTGCAGCGCGCCCTCGGGCAGCGCGATCAGGCGCACCGGCAGGTCGAGGCTCGAGAGCCAGGCCGCAGCCTTGCACATGTGCGCCGTGTGCTCGAGGTTGAGCTTGATATCCTCGCGCTTGCGGATGCCGCGGACCGTGGGGATCAATCCGACGGCGGTGTAAGGCTTGATCATGCTGCGCTCCCCTGTCCCGGTATCGACTCGTTCAAGCGGCTGCCTGCCAGAGTTGTCCAGCCGCGCGCCGCTCACGACAGCTGAGGGGCGACCTTGGGAAGCTCTGCCAGCGCCGCTCTGATCGCTTCGTCCGGATACGTGCTGTCCTCGAGCTGGCCGCTTAGGTAGCGGTCGTAGGCCGCCATGTCGAAATGGCCGTGGCCCGAGAGGGTGAAGAAGATCGTTTTCGGCGCGCCGGTCCGCTTGCAAATGAGCGCTTCGTCGATAGCCGCGCGGATCGCATGATTGCTTTCCGGCGCGGGGATGATGCCCTCGGCGCGTGCGAACGCGATCCCGGCCTCGAAGGTCGCGCGCTGCGGCACGGCCACCGCTTCCACCAGCCCCTCGTGATGAAGCTGCGAGACCAGCGGCGAGTCGCCGTGGTAGCGGAGTCCACCGGCATGAATTCGCGGCGGCACGAAATTGCGCCCAAGCGTGTACATCAGCATCAGCGGCGTAAGCCCGGCCGCGTCGCCGGAGTCGTAGGCGTAATGCCCGCGCGTCAGCGTGGGGCAGGACTCGGGCTCGACCGCAAGCAGCCGCACGTCGCGTCCGGCCGCTTTGTCGGCGAAAAACGGAAACGCGGTGCCGCCGAAATTCGATCCGCCGCCGCAGCATGCGATTACCACGTCGGGATAGTCGCCGGCCCTGGCGAACTGCTTTTGCGCTTCCAGGCCGATCACCGTCTGATGGAGCAGAACGTGATTGAGTACCGATCCGAGCGCGTAATTGGTATCCTTGCGTTGCGCGGCTTCTTCGACCGCTTCCGAGATCGCAATACCCAGAGAACCCGGAGAGTCGGGGTCGTTCGCCAGCACGCGGCGGCCGGAGTTGGTATTGGTGCTCGGGCTCGCGATCACTTCGGCGCCCCAGGTCTCCATCATCGAGCGCCGAAAGGGCTTCTGCTCGTAGCTCACGCGCACCATGTAAACGCGGACTTCGATCCCGAACATCTGCCCCGCCATCGCGAGCGCCGAGCCCCATTGGCCGGCGCCGGTCTCGGTCGCGAGGCGATGAACGCCGGCGAGGTGATTGTAGTAGGCCTGCGCGACGGAAGTGTTAGGCTTGTGCGAGCCCGCAGGGCTCACGCCCTCGTACTTGTAATAGATGCGCGCGGGAGTGCCGAGCGCCTGCTCGAGACGCAGCGCCCGGTACATCGGCGACGGACGCCATTGCCGGTAGATCTCGCGCACCGGCTCGGGGACCGGAATCCAGCGCTCGCGCGAGACTTCCTGCTCGATGATCGTTTCCGGAAAAATCGCCGCGAGCGCCTCGGGACCGATTGGCTTGCCGTCGGGATCTAGCGGCGGCGCCGGCGGATTCGGCATGTCGGCCACCACGTTGTACCAGTGCTCCGGGATGTCGGACTCGTCGAGAAGAAACTTTACCTGCTGCATTGAACACCCGCGACTGAGCGTCGATTCGTATGCCGCTGCTTTACACTCATCCGCGCAGGCTGTAAATCAGCCTGCATCTGGCGCATTCCAAGGCTGAGGTGACGTGCGATGCTGAACGGTACACGGGACAAGAAACTTGCAACGGCGATGGTCGGGTCGTTCCCGAAGCCGGCCTGGTTCACCGAGAGCCTCCGCGGACGGCCGTTCAAGATCGCGATGGGCGATTCGCTCTATCGCGAGCAGTACGTGGACGCGGTCGCCTGCTACATCAACGAGCAGGAGCGCGCCGGACTCGACGTCTTGACCGACGGCGACACCCGCTTCGACCTCGAGGTCGGCGGGCGTTCGTGGTTCTTTTACGTGATCGAACGCCTTGGCGGTATCTCGGGCTATCGCGACACCTCGCACTTTCTGGAATACGCCGACATCAAGCCCGGCCATATCCTTTACGAGGTCCAGGAGGCCTACCATCCGCCGGCCGTCACCGGAAAAATCACCCGCGGACCGCTTCATTACAGCGCGCTCTGGAAGACCGCGCAGCGGATGACGCCCAAGCCGGTCAAATTCGGCGCGATCAGCGCGACCTGTCTGCCGATGATGCTATGGAACGAGCACTACAAGAACGACCAGGAGCTGACGATGGACCTGGCCGCAGCGCTCAACGAGGAGCTGCGCGAACTCGCGGCTGCGGGCTGCCCGGTGATCCAGGTCGAAGAGCCGCCGCATCACTTCGCCTGCTGCACCAATCCGCCGGCTACGGAAAAGGACCTCGAGTTCTACACCCGCGCGTTCAACCGCGAAGTCGAGGGCGTGAACACGGAAATCTGGGCGCACACCTGCTGGGGCAATCCGAACCAGCAGAGCTTCTACTGGGAGCGCCCGAGCTACGAGCGATCGCTGCCGTACCTGCTGGCGCTCAATGCCGACGTGGTGGGATTGGAATGCGCGAGCAGCAACGGACGCGACCTGGCGCTGCTCAAGCATCACAAGACCGCCAAGAAGATCGCGATCGGCGTGATCAATCACACCGCCACCACCGTCGAGCCGCCCGCGTTGGTCGCCAATCTGATTCGCAAGGCGCTCGAGCACGTGCCGCCCGAGCGCCTGATCATCAGCGCCGATTGCGGCTTCGGACGCGAGGGGCTCTCGCGACGGATAGCCTTTTACAAGTGCGTCTCGCTGGTGATGGGGACGAATATCGTGCGCAAGGAACTGGGCCTGCCAGAGGTCGAGGTGCGCGCCGCCGACCCGCGGTTTGCCTTCCGCGAGGCATAGGTTCGCCGCCGGCGGCTTGAACATCCCGGCGCGGCCAGATCGACGCCGATTGCGCCACGGGCGTATCCGCGCTCGCGAATGCTCAAACGCCGCTGAGGTGGTATAACGCGATTTACATCCCAATGTACTGAGAGGAACCATGAGCCCGGCTACGCAAACGGTCGGCGGTCCGTTCTTTGACGACCTTCACGTTGGACTCGTTGCCGACAGTGCCCCGTCCCTGACGCTTACCGAGGGCGTAGCGGCCGCGCACGGTGCGATTGTGGGGGACAGGATGCGGCTTGCGCTCGATGCGGAGCTGAGCCGTCGCGTGCTTGGCTCCGTGCTCGCCCATCCGGCACTGGTGTGGGACGTCGCGAACGGCCAGTCGACGCTGTTCACGCAGCGCGTGATCGCGAACCTGTTCTATCGCGGCTTCATGTTTCGCCGCGCCCCCGCGATCGGTGACACTCTCTATACGACGACCGAGGTCGTCGGCTTAAGGCAGAATCGTCCGCGCCCGGGGCGCGCTGCGACGGGGCTTGCCGGCTTGCGCATACGCACGGTTGATCAGAAGGGGCGGGCGGTGCTCGACTATACGCGCTGCGCTATGCTGCCGCTGCGCAATCCGGAAGGGCAGACCGGACACAACGCCGACCTCGAAAAAATCGGTCAGGAAATCGACCCGCGCGCACTGACGGCGCCGATCGAGGGCTGGAACCTGAAAGCGTTTCGCGAGGCCGCGCGCGGCGCGCACTTCGCCGACCTTGCCGCCGGGACGACCTTCGAGGTTACGGGCGGCGATGTCGTTTCGGCGGCGCCGGAGCTTGCGCGTCTGACGTTGAATATCGCGATGGCCCATCATGACGCCGCGTCGAGTCCGGCGGGCCGGCTGGTTTACGGCGGCCACACGATCGGCCTTGCGGCGGCACAGGTGACGCGCGCGCTGCCGAACCTGGTCACGATCGTCGCCTGGCACGGATGCGATCACCTTGCGCCGGTGCGCGAGGGCGACACCTTGCGCAGCACGATCGAACTCGAACGCGCCGATCCGCTGCCCGGCGGCGGCGGACTGGTGCATCTGCGCTCGCGCGTGCGCGCCGAGCGCGAAGGCGGTAAGCAAAATTCAGAGGACGTGCTCGACTGGCGCTTCATAGGAGTGATGGCATGAGCGCTGGAATCCTCTCCGGCCTTCGCGTGGTGGAAGGCTCCGCGTTCGTGGCCGCGCCGCTCGGCGGGATGACGCTCGCGCAGATGGGCGCAGACGTGATCCGCTTCGACCAGATCGGCGGCGGGCTCGACTACCATAGATGGCCGCTCGCGGCCGACGGCCAGAGCCTGTTCTGGGCCGGGCTCAACAAGGGCAAGCGTTCGATTCAAATCGACGTCCGCACGCCCGAGGGGCGCGAGCTGGTGGCGGCGCTGATCGCCGCGCCGGGCGAGAACGCGGGCATCTTTCTGACCAATTTTCCCGCGCGCGGATGGCTCGAATACGACGCGCTGCGCCAGCGCCGCGCAGACCTCGTGATGGTCGCGCTCACCGGCAATCCCGACGGCACCAGCGAGGTCGATTACACGGTCAACCCGGCGACCGGGTTCCCGTGGGCGACCGGGCCGCGCAATCTCGCCGAGCCGCTCAACAGCATCCTGCCCGCGTGGGACATCGCACTCGGCACGCTCGCGACGGTCGGACTGCTCGCGGCCGAGCGCCATCGCCGCCTGACCGGCGAGGGACAACTGGTGAATCTTTCGCTCTCGGACGTGGCGTTTGCGATGGTCGGGAATCTCGGCCGTATCGCGGAGGCAGAACTCGGCGGTCGCGATCAGCAGAAAGACGGCAACTACCTGTACGGGGCGTTCGGCCACGACTTCGAGACCCGGGACGGACGGCGCGTGATGGTCGTCGCGCTGACCGCGCGCCAGTGGACCGCGCTCAAGGAGGCGACGGGAATCGCCGAGGCATGCGCGAGCGTCGAGCAGGCGACCAGCCAGGACCTCGACACCGAGAGCGGGCGGTTCCAGGCTCGCGACCTGATCGCCGCGATCCTGCGGCCGTGGTTCGCCTCGCGCGATCTTGCGACGATCCGCGAGAGGTTCGCGGGCACCAACGTTTCGTGGGGCCCCTACCAGACTTTCCGCCAGCTGGTGAAGGAGGATCCGCGCTGCTCGACGGCGAATCCGATCTTCGGCGAGGTCGAGCATCCGGGGGTGGGGACGTACCTGATGCCGGGTTCGCCGCTCGACTTTTCGGCCGTGCCGCGCGTGCCGGTGGGGCGCGCGCCGCTGCTCGGCGAAAATACCGACGAGGTGCTGGCCGACGTGCTGGGAATGGGTTCGCGCGAGATCGCCGCGCTGCACGACAAGGGCGTGGTCATGGGCGCGAAGATGAAGCGCTGAGCGCCGTTGGTTCTCATTTCCAAAAATCACTCGCTCACCGGTCGGAGGAAACTCTTTTTTTCAGTCATCCCGAGCGAAGGCTTCCGGAGTCGAGGGAACCCGGAGTTTGGGCAGCTCAGTAAAAATCGGGATCCTTCGTCTCGCGCAGCGCTCGCTCAGGATGACAGAAGAGCCAGCCCCGGTTGGGAAGTATCGCTTGGTTCAGACGACGTTACGCCGTGAATATGTGCGGAGGACTGTGCGAGGTCCTTCGACTCGCGCGGAGTGTCGAAGAAGGGCCGTTCTCGCAGACATTTAGAACCGCCCTGGACCCCCACCCTGGCCCTCTCCCAAAACACGCGGGAGGGAGTTTCAGAAAATCAGCGATTGTAATTGTTCGCAGCCGCGCCTCCTTGTCGCCAGGACATGAGGAGGGCAGTCTCAGATGACGCCTGCGTTGCGCAGGCGCGCGATCTCGTCGGGAGAGACGCCGAGCGTCTCGCGCAGGATTTCGTCGGTGTCGGCGCCGAGCATCGGCGGCGCCGAGCGGTAAGCGATCGGCGTTGCCGAAAATCTGATCGGATTTGCGACCGAAGGGACCGATCCGATCGCCGGATGCGGCAGGTCGAGGCGCAGGCCGCGCGCCTGCACCTGCGGATCGGCAAACACGTCGGCGATCGTGTTGATAGGGCCACATGGCACGCCGACGCGCTCGAGAGCGTCTAGCCAGTGGCGCATCGTGCGCGTAGCGAAAATCTCCTGCAGGGTAGCGACGATCTCGTCGCGATGATTGACTCGCGCGGCGTTGGTCGCAAACCTCGCATCGCTCGCGAGCTCGGAGCGTCCGATCACCTCGCACATCCGCGCGAACTGGGTCTCGTTGCCGACGGCGACGATAAGATGGCCGTCGCTCGCCGCGAACACCTGATAGGGAACGATATTCGGATGGGAGTTGCCAAGCCGCCTCGGCGCGACGCCGGTCACAAGATAGTTCATTGCCTGATTGGCGAGGACCGCCACCTGCGTGTCGAGCAGCGCGAGGTCGATGTGCTGGCCCTCGCCGGTGCGGTCGCGATATGACAGCGCGCCGAGGATCGCGATCGCCGCGTAAAGGCCCGTGAAGACGTCGGCCACGGCCACGCCCACCTTTACCGGACCGCCGCCTGGGTGATCGTCGGGTTCGCCGGTGATGCTCATCAGGCCGCCGATACCCTGGATCATGAAATCGTAGCCGGGTTTGTGGCTATACGGTCCGGTCTGGCCGAAGCCGGTGATCGAGCAATAGACGAGTCCGGGATTGAGCGCGCGCAGCGAAGGATAGTCGAGGCCGTATTTCGCGAGCCCGCCGACCTTGAAATTTTCGATCACGACGTCGCTCTGCGCAGCCAGCGCCTGCACCAGTTTCTGGCCTTCCGAGCGGATGAAATCGATCGTCACCGAGCGCTTGCCGCGGTTGGTCGAAAGAAAATACGCCGACTCGCTGCTCTCGGCGCCGTCGCGGGTGCGCGCGTATGGCGGAGCGTAGGTGCGGGTGTCGTCGCCGGCGCCCGGCTTTTCCACCTTGATCACGCTGGCGCCGAGGTCGGCGAGCGTCTGCGCGGCCCACGGTCCGGCGAGCACGCGCGAGAGCTCCAGCACGCGGACATGGCTGAGCGGACCGGCCATCAGTCGCTACCGTCATCCTTCAACTGAGCATTTTCTCCTGCAACCGAGTATTTTTTCCCGACGGACTATTTCGCTTTGGCCCTCGACGCCAGCGACGCCTCTCTGATCTTGCTCAGCGTGGTGCGTGTCGAGATCGCCTCGGGGTCGAGGCGCAGCTCGATAAGCGCGGCGCGGCCGGCCTTGCGCGCGCGCTCGAAGGCGGGCGCGAATTCGGCGGTGCGCTCGCAGGTTTCGCCGTGCAATCCGTAGGCGCGCGCGAGCGCCGCGAAATCCGGATTGGTCAATGCGGTGCCGCTCACGCGTCCCGGGTATTCGCGCTCCTGATGCATCCGGATCGTGCCGTACATGCCGTTGTTGACCACGAAGAAGATCGGCGCGGCGCCGTACTGGATCGCAGTCGCGATCTCCTGCCCGTTCATCAAAAAGCATCCGTCGCCCGAGAACGACAACACCGTGCGCTCCGGATGCGCGAGCGCGGCGGCGACCCCGGCCGGCACGCCGTAACCCATCGAACCGCTGGTCGGTCCGAGTTGGGTGCCGAACTCGCGATAGCGCCAGAAGCGATGCACCCAGCCGGCGAAGTTGCCTCCGCCGTTGGCGACGATCGTGTCGCGCGGCAACTGGTCGCGCAGCGCTGCGACGATCTCCGCCAGTTGCAGCGCGCCCGGATTCGACACCGGCAGGCTGTATTCGAGATATTCGGCGTGGGCCGCGGCGGTCGCCGCGGCCCAGGCGGCGGAATCCACCGGCCTCAGCGCCCGTGCAGCGGCCGCGAACTGCGCCATGCCCGAGTTGATCGGCAACTCCGCCTGGTACACGCGGCCGAGTTCCTCGACTCCCATCTGCACGTGGATGAGGGTCTGCCGGGGGCGCGGGATGTCGAAGAGCGTGTAGCCGGAGCTTACGATTTCGCTAAGGCGCGATCCGACCGCGATGACGAGGTCGGCATTGGCCACGCGCTCGGCCAACTTCGCGCTCGGACCGATCGCGAGGTCGCCCGCGTAGCAGGGATGGAGATTGTCGATATGGTCCTGGCGGCGAAAGGTGCTGGCGGTCGCGAGCCGGTTGGCTTCGACAAAGGCGGAGATATCCGCGACGGCCTGCGCCGTCCAGGTGCTGCCGCCAAGGAGCATCAGCGGACTCCGCGCGGCCGCCAGCATCTCGCGCAGCCGCGCCATCTCGGCCGCGCCCGGAGTTGCCTGCACCGTCTTGTAGGGAGCCGCGTCGACGGCGGTTGCCGCCTCGCGCAGCATGTCCTCGGGCAGTTCGATTGCCACCGGGCCCGGCCGTCCCGAAGTCGCGAGCGCGAAAGCGCGCGCGATAAGCTCGGGGATGCGGCTCGCGTCGTCGATTCGCGCGACCCATTTCGCCATCTGCCCGTACATCCGATAGAAGTCGAGTTCCTGGAACGCGCCGCGCCCGACGAAGGAGCGCGCGACCTGGCCGATGAAGAGGATCATCGGCGTCGAGTCCTGGTACGCGGTATGTACGCCGACGCTCGCGTTGGTCGCGCCGGGGCCGCGCGTCACGAAGCAGATGCCCGGGCGGCCGGTGAGTTTGCCGTAAGCCTCGGCCATGTAGGCGGCGCCACCCTCCTGGCGGCACACGATGAGGCGGATCTGCTCGCGCGTGTCGTAGAGCGCGTCGAGCACCGCGAGGTAACTCTCGCCCGGCACGCAGTAGGCCGTCTCGACGCCATGGATGAGAAGCTGATCGACGAGGATTTGCGCGCCTGTGCGCGGACGCGCCGCGCGGCGCTCCGCGAGAATCGACACGGGACTCGCGCCCGGCCTGCTGTCGTTCTTGTTGCCAGCCATTTCGTGACCTTTCCATCGGGCATGGCTTCGTTCCTGCGCGCGCCGGCCCGGTGCCTTGGAACTATACCCATCCTTTTGATTTGGGCACCATGTTATCCCCAGTCAAACTCGCTTTGAACAGACTCTCCGATTTCCCGGGGCTCTTGACGATCGAGGGCGGATGTCCGACAGCGCCGCCTCCGATCCGCTACCCGCAAGCCGCTGCTCTCTGATAAGAGGCAGCTATCCGGGGCATCAAGCGGGCGGTCCCGGCAGCGGCGCGCGGGCGATTGGCGCTCCAACGCTGACTACTGAGATTTGGGGGTTGGAAATTTCATGGCGACTGAACAATCGCAGGGGGACGCCGGCGCCGTGGCGCACGGCGGGCATGACTCGCAATCCGCGCTGGGGAGCCGCGTGCCGGGGCTCAACAGCAGGACGCTCGTCGCAGGGCGCGGAATCTACGTCGGCGACCTCACGCTCCCGGGCATGCTGCACATGGCTCTCGTGCGCAGCATCTATGCTCACGCGCTGATCAAGTCGATCGACACGCGTGCGGCCGAGGCCACCGCCGGAGTTGTCTGCGTGGTCACCGGCGAGGAGATTCGCCGCAACACCAAGCCGATTCCCCAGCCCTACAACAAGGCGGGAATCGGCGTGCGCGCCTATGACTGGTACCCGCTCGCCCATGACAAGGTGCGCTACGTGGGCGAAGCCGTCGCCGTCGTCGTCGCCGAGGACAAGTACACCGCGCGCAAGGCCGCGGAACTGGTCGAGGTCGAGTACGAGGAGTTGCCGGTGGTCGCCGACGCCGAGCGCGGGATGGCTCCTGGAGCCCCGCTCATCGAGCCGTCATGGGGCACCAACCTGGTCATGGAGCGGGTAACAGATGCCGGCGACGTCGCGGGAGCGTTCGCCGCGGCCGACGGCGTGATCAAAGGAACGATTTCGACGCAGCGCTACATGGCCGCGCCGATGGAGCCGCGCGGCTACGTCGCCAGCTACGAGACCTTTCGCGATCAGCTCACGGTCTGGGCCTCGACCCAAGCTCCGCATCCGCTGCGCACTTTCATCGCGCACATCATCGGAATGGAAGAGAGCCGTATCCGCGTGATCCAGCCCAACGTCGGCGGCGCTTTCGGCTCCAAGATTCCGACCTACCAGGAGGAGCCGCTCACCGCCTATCTCGCGCGCAAGCTCGGACGGCCGGTCAAATGGATCGAGGAGCGCAGCGAAAACCTGCTCACCGGCGGTCACGCGCGCGAGCAGAAGGTCCACTTCGAGGCCGCCTACAAGCGCGACGGCCAGGTCACCGGGCTCAAGGTCAAGATTGTCGCCGACGTCGGCGCGCCCGCCGCGCTCGCCGGATGGGAGATGAGCCTTGTAACGACTTTTTGTATCCCGACCGTCTACAAGGTTCCCAACTGTCATGTCGAACTTTACCCGGTGGTCACCAACAAATGTCCGTGGAACGCCTATCGCGGCTTCGGCAAGGAGACCGCTTCGTTCCTGATGGACCGGGTGATGGACGGCGTCGCGAAGGAGACCGGGCTCGACCGCGTTGCTGTGCGGATGCGCAATTTCATCCAGCCTGAAGAGTTTCCCTATCAGCAGGCAAGCGGGGTGATTCTCGATAGCGGCAATTACCCGGGCGCGATGCGCAAGCTGCTCGACCTCGTCGGCTACGCGGATTTTCCCAAGCTGCAGGCCGAGGCGCTGCGCGAGGGCCGGCGGATCGGTCTCGGGCTTGGCCAGGAGCTCGTCGCCGAGGGCTGCTCGCTGCCGACCTCGCTGTTGGTCGCGGGCTACGACGGCGCCACGGTGCGCGTCAATCCCTCCGGGCAGGTGACGGTGCTGACGGGCGTGACCTCGCCCGGCAGCGGGAACGAAACCGCGATGGCGCAGGTGGCCGCCGATACGCTCGGCGTCGATGTGAGCGCGGTGCGCGTCGTCCAGGGCGACACGGAGCTGTGCCCATGGGGGCTTGGTAACTACAGCTCGCGCGCGGTGATCATGGGCGGCTCCGCCACGTTCGTTGCGGCCAGCGAGATCAGGGAGAAGATTTTCAAAGTCGCGGGCCACATGCTCGAGGTTCTGCCCGCCGACTTGCAGTGCAAGGGCGGAAAAATCTTTCCCAAAGATGCGCCCGCGCGGTTCGTCTCGTTCAACGAGGTCGTTAACACGATCTATAGCGACACTTTCGGAATCCACGCCAAGGAGATCGAACCCGGACTTGAGGCGACACGCTACTTCCGCCATCCCAACATCTACCAGGAAGGCGATCCGCAGGGGCGTACCTCGGCCTATCCGTCATGGCCGAACGCGGTGGTCGGCGCGATCGTCGAAGTCGATCCCGCAAGCGGCAGGCTCCAGCTGCTACGGGTCTGCATGATTCACGACAGCGGCGTCGTGGTGAATCCGATGCTCGCCGAGGGCAACGTGCACGGCGGTATCGCGCAAGGCATCGGCGGTGCGATCTACGAGCATCTGGTTTACGACGAGAACGGCCAGTTCAAAACCGGCACCTTCATGGACTACACGCTGCCGACCGCGGTGGAGATTCCGCCGCTCGAATTGGGGCATCAGGAGACGCGTTCGCCGTTCACGCCGCTCGGCACCAAGGGCGTGGGCGAATCCGGCGTGGCGGCCATCCTCGGCGCGATCTGCAGCGCGGTCGAGAACGCCTTGCCCGAACTCGATTTGCGGCTGCTCGAGATGCCGCTTTCGCCCGAGCGTCTGTTTGGCGCGATCCGGTCGGCGCCGAAACGTTCGGTCAACGGAGGAGGAGGTGCGGCGCGATGATCACCCAGGAATTCGAGTTTCACTCACCTGACAAACTCGAGGACGCGCTGGCCCTGCTCGCCGACGGCGACGGCGACGTCAAGCTGCTCTCGGGCGGGATGAGCCTGATGCCGATGATGGCGCTGGGGCTCGTGCGTCCGCGCCTCGTGCTGAGCCTCAGCCGTATCGACGGCCGCCGCTACGTGCGCGAAGATCGTGACGCGCTGCGGATTGGCGCCGGCACGCACCATCATGAAATCCAGCGCGACTCGCTCGTCGCGCGCCACTGCGCGGTGCTGGCCGAGGCGGCCGCCTTCATCGGCGACGTCCAGGTGCGCAATCGCGGCACTATCGGAGGCAGCCTCGCCCATGCCGATCCGGCGGCGGATTACAGCCCCGTGCTGACCGCGGCCGGCGCGCGCATGATCCTGCGCAGCAAAAAGGGCGAGCGCGAGGTCGCCGCGGACAAATTCTTTACGAACCTGATGGAGACGGCGCTGGGGCCCGAGGAGATCCTGGTCGAGGTCGTGGTGCCCAAGCTCGGCGCGGCGCGCGGCGCCTATACGCGGCTCCATCGCGTCGAAGGCAATTTCGCGATCGTCAACGTCGCGGCGATCGTGAGCGACAAGGGCGCGCGAATCGCAATCGGCGGCGTCGGCCCGACGCCCGTCGCGCTCGACGTGAGCGCGGAACTGGCGCGCGGCGCCGGCGCCGACGCGATCGAGGCCGTCGCGCGGCGCGTCCGCGCCGCCTGCATCGATCCGCCCGCGGACCTCAACGCGAGCGCCGAATACCGCCGCGAGATGGCCGCGCTCTTCGCCGGCCGCGCGCTGTCGATCGCTGCGGGGCGCGCGCCCTCGCAGCAGACGCCCGAGGCCGGCAGAAGAACCGCGCCGGCCGCGCCGGCGCCGCGCAAAACCGCCGCCGGAGCGATCGGCGGAGCGCTTCGCACCGCGGTCGCGATCTCGGTAAACGGGCAGCAGCGGCGCGTCGAGGCGGACAACCGGATGGTCCTGGCCGACCTTTTGCGCGAGGTGATCGGGCTTACCGGCACGCATATCGGCTGCGGCACCGGAAGCTGCGGTGCGTGCACGGTGATGCTCGACGGGTGCACGGTCAAAAGCTGCTCCGTCTTGGCCGCCGACCTTGATGGATGTTCCGTCGAGACGATCGAGTCGCTGGCCTCGGACATCCATCATCTGCATCCGCTGCAGGAGTCGTTCGTGCGCAACCACGGCCAGCAATGCGGTTACTGCACGCCCGGGATGGTGATGTCGGCGCTGCAACTGCTGCGTGACAATCCGAATCCGGACGAGGCGGCGATCCGGCACGGGCTTTCCGGCAACCTGTGCCGATGCACCGGCTACCAGTTCATCGTCAACTCGATTTCCGATGCGGCGCGCTCGCTCGCCGGCGCCAAGCCTTAGCTGCGGACGTGCGATATCTGCGCGGCTCTTCAGCCGCGCGGCTGGGGCGCCCCGGCGCCCTGGCCGTTTGCGTGCACGCCGCCCGTGAACACGTCCATCGGGACGAGCGGCGGCCGGCGGCTGCGCTTGAGCTCGTCGAGCTCGGCCTGGACTTTGGCTTCGGCGTTGCGGCGGCGAATCTCCTCGAGCTTTTGATCGATCTCGGCGCCATGAAGTTCGCGATTCACGCCTGAGCGCGTGAGCATCTGCTGAATCGACTCGCGCACCTCCTGCAACGCGCGCAGGTCTTCATCGTAGGCAAGCCCTTCGAGCGCCCGCTCGACGCGTATGCGCGCCTGCGCGTTGCGCAGCCGCGCGAGCATCCTGACCTTCTCGGTCTTGAGCTTGTCGATTTCGCTCTTGAAGCCGGCGAGATTTTTCTTTGCGTCCTCGACCTCCAGGGTGAGCTGCGCGAACTCCTCCTTGACCCGCTCGCAGTCGGCTTCGATCTCGTGCTTGCGGCGGATAAGAATCAGCGCGCACTGATCCTCGTTGAGATCGGCGGCTTGCCCAGCCTGCTCCGCGACCTCGGCCAGTTCGGCGGACTTTTCCGCGAGCTCGCGCTCGAGCTTGTTGCGCATGTAGATCGCGCCGGCAGCCGCGGTCTTGAGCTGCTGATAGCGCCGGATGCGGTCCGAGATCGCGGCCTCGTAAACTGCCTCGGGGTCGTGCGTTTCGCGCGCCTTGAGCCAGCGGCTGAATTTTCCACCGATGAGGCTTTTCAATCTTGAAATGAACATCGCCAGTTCCTCCTTTTTGTGCGCGCGCCGCGTCGTCTCCCCGGGCCGATTAGAGCCAGCGCTGGACGCGGCGCTTGTAGTCGAGGTACCGCTCGCCGAACAGGCGTTCCATCGTCGCCTCTTCATGCGGGATCAACATCCGGTCGATCGCCAGGTAAAAGAGCACGGGCGCGAGCAGCATCGCGGGCGAACCGAAGAACAGCGCGAAGCCGAGCAGCGCCGCCGCAAGACCGAGGTACATCGGGTTGCGCGTGAAAGTATAGGGTCCCTCGGTGATGAACGCCGTCGGCTCTCCGTGCGGATTTTTCGTGGTCGCACGCGCAGCGAAGAGCGCGGCTGCGTACGATGAAAGCCCGACGCCCGCGGCGACCGTCAGCAAGCCCAGCAACTCATGCGGATGGACGAACCGATGACGGCCCCCGCCGAGTAGATGCAGCAGGAGCAACCCTGCGAGCAATAGTCCGGCGAGCGCCGGAGGGGAAATCCTGAGCGCGCTGCCGTCTTCGTGGGGATTGAAATCCGTTGTCTCGCTCATGTCTGCCTCCAAGGCGCAAGCGCGGGATTGCTCCATCGCGCAAGCGCGAGATCGCGTCATCGCGCAGGCGCGAGTCCGGTTCGGATCGCCTTCATTCGTCCTTTAGTCCGAGGTCGTCGACCGTGATTCCGAGCTCGCGCATCTTTTGCTGAAAGTTCTGCCGGTACATCCCGGCCCGCTCGGCGGCGCGCGAGATATTGCCGCCGCTCGCCCTGAGCGCGTTGATAAAAAAATCGCGCTCCCACTGACTGACGAATTTTTCCTTGGCCTCGCGGAACCTGACCTCGCCGGCGCCGCCGGCCGCCGCCGTCGCTTCGGCGGACGGCGCCACGCTCTCGCCGTCGCCGTCAGGAGCGGGAGGGGTGTCGTCGTCCGCGGCGGCGCCGAGCAGTTCGGCTGGCGTGATCTCGTTTGCCGCGGACAGGATCACCGCTTGTTCGATCGCCGCCTTGAGCGAGCGCACGTTGCCGCGCCAGGGGTTTTCGACGCAGGCCCTCATCGCCTCGGGAGCGAGCGTTTTGCGTGGCGCGCCGAACTGTTTGCACGCTTCGTCGAGAAAGTGCAGCGCCATCGGCGCGATATCGGCGCGCCGCTCGCGTAGCGGCGGAATGCGGACTTCGACCACCTTGATCCGGTAGTAGAGGTCCTCGCGAAACCGCCCATCGGCGGCCATCGCTTCGAGGTTCTGGTTGGTGGCTGCGACGATGCGGACGTCGGCGACCAGCGGCTCGTTGCCGCCGATCCGTTCGAAGCGCTTTTCCTGGATGACGCGCAGCAGCTTGGCTTGGGTCTCGAGGCTCATGTCGCCGATTTCGTCGAGGAACAGGGTGCCGCCCTCGGCCGCCTCGAACTTGCCCTCGCGCCGCGCGATCGCGCCGGTAAAGGCGCCCTTTTCATGGCCGAAGAGTTCGCTTTCGACGAGTTCGCGGGCGAACGCGGCGCAATTGACCGGCACGAACGGCCCGCTCGCACGCGGGCTGCGGTTGTGGATCGCGCGCGCGACCAGTTCCTTGCCGGTGCCGGACTCGCCGCGGACCAGGACGGTGACGTCGGTCGGCGCGACCTTTTCGATCGTCTCGAACACCCGCATCATCGCGGGCGACTGGCCGATCATGCCGGCAAAGCGTCCGCTCTCGAGATTCACCTGCTCGACGAGCCGGTTATAGGCGCGCCTCAGCAGCTGCTTCTCCATCACGTTGCCGACTTTGATCCGCAGCTCGTCGTTGTCGAACGGTTTGGGCAGGTAATCTTCCGCGCCGGCCTTCATCGCTTCGACCGCGATGCGCTGCGTTCCGTATGCCGTGATCATCAGCACCGCGCATCGGGGATCCAGCTGGCGCACACTGCGCATCAGGTCAAGTCCGCTCATCCCCTGCAGGCTGAGGTCGGTGATTATCACGTCGAAGGGTCCGGCCTTGACCCTGGCCAGCGCCTCCTCGCCCGACTCCGCGGTTTCGACTTCGTAGCCCTCCTTGCCGAAGAGCCCCTTTAGCGCGACCAGGATGCCGCGTTCGTCGTCGACAACCAGGAGACGCCCCTTCATCGCCGCTCCCCGGTTCCCGCCTGCTGCGGTTTCAAATCCGCGGGCGCCTGCGATGCGCCGGCGGCGGGCGCGATGCGGTTGTCGCCGTCTGGATCGGATCGATCCCGTTCGTCTTGATCCTGCGGACCGGCAAGGCCGGCTTGATCGCGGGCGCGCGCCGCGTCGGCGAGCGGAATCGAGAGCCGGAATTCGGTGCCGGTTCCGGGTTTGCTCTGGACCTCGATTCGGCCGCTATGGGCGTCCATCACTTTCTTGGCGATACCCATCCCAAGTCCGGTGCCGTTTTTCTTGGTGGTGTAGAACGGATTGAAGATCTTCGCGAGCCGGTCCTCCGCGATTCCGCATCCGTTGTCGCGAATTACCACGGTGGCCGCGCCCGGATGCAGGCTCACGATTCCGAATTCGAGCCGGCGCTCGCCCGGGTTCGATTCCATCGCGTCTATCGCGTTGTCGATCACGTTGGTGAAGACCTGGCGCAGCTTGTCGGCGTCGGCGCGGACGATTGGTCCTCCGATATAGCTGCGCGATACGCTGACTTTGTTCGCTTCGAGCTTGGCGCGCATCTCGGTGAGCGCGGCATCGAGCACCGACGCCAGCCCGACGCTTTCGAAGCTGTAGTCGGTTTCCTTGGCGTACTTGAGCAGATGGGAGACGCTGCGCTCGACCCGCTCGAGTTCGTCGAGCGCGACCCTCGCGTACTCGACGTTTTCGTTCGAAGTCGGATCCTCGCCCATCTGCTGCACCAGGCTCTTCGCCGCGGCGATCGGATTGCGGATCTCGTGGGCGAAGCTCGCGGTGAGCTCGTCGAGAGAGGCTTGCTTTTCGGTGCGCAGGACTTCTTTCTCGCGTGTGACCTCGCGCTGCACCTCGCGCTGGACGGCGGGCTCGAACACGCGCTCGTGAATCCAGCGCCATCCATAGACGGCGCCAAAGTGGCTCGCGAGCCCGATACCCCATCCGAGCGCCGGGAAAACCCACCATTCGAACCCGGGGCTGACGGCAAGATTGAGGATGAGGAGCGATCCGATGACGATCCCGTACCACATCAGGTGAACGTAAAAGCCGGCCTCGCGCGCGGCACGCCGACGAGCGCGTTCGTAGGCCTTGCGTTCCTCGTCGCTATCGCGTTGCGGCTCGCGATCCGATCCCGACGCCGCCTCGGTCAGGCGTGATTGCGGGGCTGCCGTCGCGCCGGCGGACCGGGACGCGCCGGCAGATCCAGATGCGCCGCCGCGGAGCCTCTCGGCCTCGCGGCGCAGCTTTGTCTCGGCCATCTCGATCGTGTCAGCGACCTTGTGTCCGACGTCCGCGGCCTGATGACGTGTGTCCGCGGCCCACCGCTCCCAGTCCTGCCAGTGGCGACTCCACTTTTCCCACTTGTCGTTTCCGCCGCGGCCACCCTTGGCCGTCGCGTCCGCGTGCGATTGCATCCGGTCCCATCGGCGCGACCATTTGTCGCACCTTCCGGTGCCGAGCCGCCGGTATCTGTTTCGCTGGATCACGGCGAAGATGATGATTGCTACGATTAGAAAGCCCATAGCTTCAGGCCCGCTTTGGGGCGCGTCCGCGATGCGCGCCGTCGCCCCGCCAAAGCTTATTCTTCATGCTCCCGAATGAGGAGCAAGCATGATGCCGCCGCGGACGGCGGCAAAAATGCCGCAAAACCGTGATGGTTTGCTGAACTCCTCGCACATCCGGCGCGCCACCGCATCTCTTTCAATGCATGTCGCGGGCTGCATCGCGAGATTCCCGCCGGCGGCCCCAAGCGGCGAAGCTTTGTCGGGATGCTCTTGCGATGTATCCGGCGAATGCGCTCGGATATTCTCGTTCGCAACCTCATGCCAGAGCGGAGTTAACTCGTGCTTCGAGCAATCAGGATTGGCGCGCTCGCGGTCGTCGCAGCGATCGTCGGGGTGCTGATGGCCGGCGGCGGCGCGCGCGCCGAATCGGTTTACTCTTTCGCGACGACGCCCGGCCGGTTGCCCAAAAACGTCGTGCCGACGCACTACGCGATCGATCTGAGGCCCGATCTAGCCAGCCGCGCGGTTCCCGGTTCCGAGGTCGTGGATATCAAGGTCCTTGCGGCGACGGACCGCGTGGTCCTCAATGCGGTCGACATGGTTCTTCATTCGGCGTCGCTCCAAGGCGAGCCCGGGCAGGTGGCGGCGATTACGCCCGATCCCAAGACGCAAACCGTGACGCTGCTCTTTCCCCACAAGCTTGCGACCGGACCGCACAAGCTCGCCATCGCATTCACCGGCCGTATCAACCGTTTCGGCCGCGGCCTTTTTTCGGTCGATTATCCGACCGCACACGGGCAAAAGCGGATGATCGCGACCGAACTCGAGCCGGCCGACGCCAGGCGCGTCTTCCCATGCTGGGACGAGCCCGCCTTCAAGGCAAGCTTCGAGCCGTCGGTGACCGTGGCACAAAACGCGCTCGCGGTGTCGAACATGCCGATCGCTCACGAACAGCCGGCGGGCGGCGGCCTTAAACGCGTCTCGTTCGGCGCGACGCCCAGGATGTCAACCTACCTGTTCGTGCTGGTGGCGGGCGACCTCGAACGGCTGACCGGCGACGCCAACGGAGTCACGGTGGGAGTGGTCACGGCTGCGGGCAAACGCGAGCAGGGGCGTTACGCGCTAAAGAGCGCGATCGATGTCCTCGGCTATTACAACGATTACTTCGGGGTCAAATATCCGCTGCCCAAGCTCGACCTCATCGCGGTTCCCGGCAGCGTCGGCGGCGCGATGGAGAACTGGGGCGGCATTGTCTTCAACGAAAGCCTTCTTCTGTTCGATCCTTCCTCGAGTCCCGACGCGCATCGCCGCAACATCTTCGACGTTCTCGCGCACGAGATGGCGCATCAGTGGTTCGGCGATTTGGTCACGATGGCCTGGTGGAACGATCTGTGGCTGAACGAGGGCTTCGCAAGCTGGATGCAGAACAAGGCCGCCGACAGGCTCCATCCGGAGTGGAAAACCTGGCTCAACAGCGGCAGCGCGAAGCAGATCGCGATGGACGTGGACGCGCGCCCCACGGCGCATCCGATTCAACAGCCGGTCGCCGACGAGAGCGAAGCGCAATCGGTCTTCGACAGCATCACGTACGGCAAGAGCCAGGCCTTTCTGCGCGAGCTTGAGAACTACCTGGGCGCGGACAAATTCCGCAACGGCATCCGGCGCTACATGGCCGCCCATGCCAACAGCAACGCGACCACGGCGGATCTGTGGCTTGTGCTTTCGCGCGCCTCGGGCAGGCAGGTCGCAGCGATCGCAACAACCTATACCGAGCAGCCAGGGGTGCCGCTCGTCGTGAGCAACGCAAGTTGCGCGGGCGGCCAGCAGCGGCTCGCGCTCGAACAGGAACGCTTTTTCATCCGTCCAATCAAAGCGCGCGAGCAGCTCTGGGAGATCCCGATCGCATTCGGGTTGCCGGGCGCGAAGGAGCCGACCGGAGCCGTCCTGATGCGGGCAAGGACGATGGAGGTCGCAGCCGGGCGATGCGGCGAACCGATCAAACTGAATTTCGGAGACGTCGGTTACTATCGGACGCTATACGATCCCGCCAGTGAAGCCGCGCTCGCGAAATCGATCGAGAAGATGGGTCCGGCCGACCGCGTGAGCATGCTCGCGGACAACTGGGCGCTGCTCCAGGCCGGCCGCGCGAACGCTCAGAGCTACTTTCGGCTGGTCGACGCGGTGGCGAACGATCGCAATCGCGCGGTGTGGGAGCGAGTGACCGGCGCGATCGGCCGTATCGACGACCTTGAGCGCGGCTTGCCGGGCAGGCTCGCCTTTCAGGCGTATGCGCGAGCGCAGCTGCGGCCGGCCTTTGCGCGGCTCGGATGGGACCGCGCGGTGGGCGAGTCCGAAGACGATACGATCCTGCGCGCGAGGTTGATCGGAGAATTAGGCGCCTTGGGTGACGGCGCGGTGCTGGCCGAGGCGAAGCGGAGATTCGCGGCGTTCGTGAAGAACCCGGGATCGCTCGACGTGAATCTGCGCGGCCCGGTGATCTTCCTTGCCGGCCGCGGGGGCGATCGTGCGACCTACGACGAGCTGAGAGCGCTCGGCCGCAAAGCGACCGGCACGGAAGAGCGCGTCCGCTATTACATCGCGCTCGCGTCGGCGGTCAATCCCAAACTTGCCAAGGATGCGCTGGCGATCACGCTCACCGACGAGGTCCCGCCGGACCTGGCCAACGGGATCATCCTGACGGTGGCGGCGGGCGAGCATTCGGAACTCGCACTCGCGTTCGTCAAGGCCAATTTCGAAGCGCTGGCGGCCCGGCGCGGACCTACTTTCCGCGCGTTCTTCATGTCCTCGCTGATGACCAACTTTGCCGACCGCGCGCACGCCGACGAACTCGCGAATTTCGCGCCGGTGCACGAGACCGCGGGCGGACGAATCGCGGCGGCGCGCGCCGAGGAAGAGATACTCGAGGCGGCGGATTTCCGCGCGCACCGCATCCCGGAGGTGGACGGGTGGGTGAAGCAGCATCCGGCGCCGTCGTAGATTCGCTCCTTAGGCTTGCGTTTGAATCACGGCAGCATGGTGCATCATAAGTAAGGTCAGGCGCGTCGCCGAATCGGCGGAAACAGCGGCGGGGAACATCGATGGCTGAGCAAACCATGTACGGGCCGGTCGCGACCCATCTGCGATTCGAGAACGAGCACGTGCGCGTGTGGGAGATGGATCTCGCGCCCGGCGAGATTTGCGGGTTGCATCGCCACACCCTGGACTACGTTTTGTACATAATCGAAGGCGGCAGGATCGTGGTGGAGTCGCCCGGGATGACCTCGAACCGCTTTCCGGGGCAAACCACCTACGAGCTTGAGGTCGGCGGGCGGGCGATCTCGTACGTACCGGCGGGCGGCGCGGAAAGCGCGCGCAACTTGGGCCGCGCAGGCCGCTTTCGCGAAGCGCTCTTCGAGATTCTTCGTCCACTCCCGGCCGGTGTCACCAATCCGACCTTCGCTTTGACCGAGGCCGCGGTCGGCCGGCCGCCGGAACGGGGAGAGGCGATGCTGCTCGAGAATAGCCGAATACGGGCGCTGGAACTGACGCTTGAGCCGGGCGACGAAGCCCGGCCGCGCGCCTGTCCACGCGACGCCGCGGTCTTCGTGATCGAAGGCGGCCGGGTGCGACAGCGGGAAGTGCGCGACGGCCGAGAGCGCCTGCAGGAAGTCGACCTTGCCTCGAGCGCCGTGGTCTGGCAACCGGGCGGATGCGAGCGCGAACTAACTAATCTGGGGTCGCGCCAGTATCGCGAGCTCCGCGTCGAGTTCCGCTGAGTTGCCGGTGAGTTCCAGATGGACCGGTGGAAATTTTGCTCGCGCTCAACCGCGCATCTTGATGAAATGCGCCCAGTGCGGATCGCCGTTGGCGACCAGATCGGCGATTCCGCGCAGGGCCATGGAGGCGGTCCTGCGCAGCGCTTCATTCTCCGTTGGCGCGGCGGACTTCACGCCCGGCATGTTCCTGCATTCGGCCGTCCATGTTCCGTCCGATCCGCGCTCGGATCCAAGCTCGATTACGAAGTCGGCAGTATAGTTAATCCCGCCCACAGTGCTACCTGCAGGCGCCCACTCAGGGAGCGGCCGCGGCTCGGGCAGCAGAAGATCCTTCGCGGTAATGATACCGATGAGCTTGCCGCCGGCGACGACGGGGAGCGCACCGATCCGATGATTGGCAAGCGTTGCCGCGGCGCGCTCGAGGGTGGCCGTGGGCGCGATCACCACCGGAGTCTCCGTCATCACCGCCCGGACGGCAACCGAGTCCAATGATTCGCTTTGAGCCCGCATGTCGAATTGGCTCAGGACGCCGATCAGATTTCCGTCCTCGATAACGGGCAGACGTCTAAAGTTCCCCGCTTTCATCTTTTCCGCCGCGGCTGCCAGCGTTTCGTCGGGACCCACCGTAACCGGATTTTTCGTCATTCGCTGACTGACCTGCATCTCTATATCCTCGTCAAGCGGTTAAGGTTTTCTCTTCAGGTAACGGGCGGCCACCACGGACCGGGCACCGTCGGGCATCCGCTATTGGGGCACAGGATCACCTTCAAGGGTGCAGTCCCCTGTTGGCCCGGATTCGTCGGTATGCCGCACCAAGGGACCGGCGGAATGACAGTGGCCGTTATCGTGGCGTCGTTTCCGGAGACGCCGGTCACATACATCATGATGAAATCGAGTACGGGTACCTGCGACTTTCCACCTTTGGTCGCCTCGGTGTAATCGACCAGCGGAACGAGGACGACCTGGGGATCGCCTGGCGAGATGGTTGCGGGCACCGTGCTATTCGGTACGCGTCCGTTCATTCGATCCGCAAAGCCCTGTTTCGTCGGACCCACGATGTTTCCGCTCTCTGTCGATACCGTGTCACCGGCGCTTAGCATTCCCTGATAACCGGTCGCCATATTCTCTCTGTAAACGGAGCCACCATTTCCGCCGAGCGCCAACGGCTCCCAATTGCCTGGAATTCCGGTAACGCTATCGTCGGACTTGAGCTGGATAACGGTCCCTGCGCTGGGGTTCTTGGCGTTGGCGAGATAAACGTTGCCACAGGTGGAGTCGCCACTGCCGGGCGATGCCATACCGTAGCAACCAGCGCCGGTGCAGCCTTCCTGACAGGGCAAGCCGAGAGGCGCGATTCTGCATCCCGCCGACGTCGGGAGCACGCCAGCCCTCGCCATCGCGGCGACCGGGCCTGAGGTGCGGCCGGCGAAGCGCAGGAAGTAATACGCCACCTCGCGCCGGATGCTGACCGTTACCGACCGGCCGTCGCTGGCAGGAGTTACGATGATTGGGTCATTGACGTTTGCCGCGCAGCTCGGTCCGCCCATCGGACATACTCCCTGCGGTTGAATGCCCGCGCCGTTATAGCATGCGTAAAGCTCCGCGCACGCGACCGCGTTCGCACTGACCGTCGCCGATGGAGGCGATCCGTTGAGTTGACTGGCGCCAGCCAGCGCGCCGGCATCAGCGGCCTTCTGCAGCAACATCAGTGGTAGTAGTGAAGCGAGAAATCGTATCCAAGCCCGAGCACGGCGAGGAGCACCGGCAAGGCGAGCAGGATGATGACCGCCGTCTGAGAGCGTTTATTGCGCGGGCGCATGTTTGTTGGCCTCCTTTGGGGGGCTGCTCGGTTCGCTTATTATCGCATCGTTTATGCCAACAAAAATTGTCTAAAAGTTATTGAATTCCAAAAATCGAGGTGTAGCCGCTGGGTACACTCGCTGGCGCGATTCGGCTCAGGAGACAGGCGGTAAATGCGAAAAAATGACCTTCGGGCGGCGGGTCGAAATAATCTAGATCTCTATTCGCGGATCAGCCGGTCATGGCGCTCGGGCGCTGGATGTCCACCAGATGCTGGGCCACCCAATCGAACGGTTCTTTAACCGTTAACGCGCAGGCGTCTGAGAAAATGATTCGGGAGCCTTGGAGGCCATTGTCGGCTTCGAGCACCTGACAGACGCGTTCGCTGTTGACCAGAACCGCCTGATTCGTGGTTTGTTCAGTAAGTTTGAGCCACATAGTCAAATTCCAGGCGATTGCGTCCGCGTATTCTTCATCCGCAACACCGTGCATGGCCTATGCCAAGGGTTCGCTCTTGCGACGCTTGATTCTCTGTACTACAGCCAAACTCGGGCCAGCGGGTTTCCAATCTCCATTTTCCACGGAGCAAGATGATATGGGCGACATGAACAACGGACACGGAACGAATGACGGCGGTCTGCTCGCGGGACTCCGCGTGATCGACTGCGGCACCTACGTCGCCGGCCCCGCCGCCGCGACCATCATGTCGGATTTCGGCGCCGAGGTGATAAAGATCGAGCGTCCCGGCGGCGGCGATCTGTGGCGCCTTTTTTCCAAACTCCCCGGTACGGCCAAATCCGACCTCGACTGGTGCTGGGTGCTCACCAGCCGCAACAAAAAGAGCGTCGCGTTGGATCTCGGACGGCCCGAGGGGCGCGAGGCCCTCATTCGTCTGGTGGGCACTGCCGACATCTTCCTCACGAACTACCAGAGGACGCTGCTCGAGAAATTCCGTCTGACCTGGGAAGATCTCTCGGCGGTCAACGAGCGCCTCATCTATGCGCATCTCACCGGCTATGGCGACGCCGGTGAGGACGCGGATGACCCGGCGTTCGACGCTCTCGCCTACTGGGCGCGCTCGGGCTTGATGATGACGGTTACGGGGGTCGACGGCTCACCCAGCGGACCGCGGCCCGGGATGGGCGATCATCCGACCGCGATGTCGCTGTTCGGCGCGATCATGCTGGGGCTATACCGGCGTGAGCGCACCGGGCGCGGATCGAGGGTCAGCACCTCGCTTATAGCGAGCGGAGCATGGGCCAACGCGTGCGACCTCCAGGCCAAGCTTCTGAAAGCGAAATTTCCGGAACGCGGCCAGGGCAAGCATCCGCCGAACCCGCTCACCGCAGCCTATATTAGCCGCGACGGCAAGCTCTTTCTTCTCGTTCTGATCGATCCCGACAATGAGTTCCCGCGCCTTTGCCGCGCCTTTGGCCAGCCGGAACTGGCGAGCGGAGAATTGTTCGCGACCAACGCCGATCGCGACCGCAACGCTGCTGCGCTGTACGCCATCCTGCAGTCCGAGTTCGAATCGCGCGATCTCGCGCAGTGGCGAGCCATCTTCAAGCGCAACGACATCAAGTGGGCGCCGATACCCAAGCTCGACGAGGTGGTGGAGGATCGGCAGATGCGCGCCGCACAGGCGTTCATCAAGATGGACTATCCCGGGGCCGGCGTCGTCGAGACGGTGAACAGCCCGCTTTTCGTCTCCGGCGTGGAGAAGCGAAAGCCGACGGCGGCGGCGGAAGTCGGCGCTCATACGCGCGAAGTGTTGGCCGAACTCGGCTACAGCGCCGACGCGATCGAGGCGATCGTGCACGGCACGGCTTCGCGCTGACCCAACGTTGCGATGCGCCGAAGCGGTTTTTGCGCCGTCACCGTTACGCTCGCGGGCGCGAGTGAGTTATGATGTGGACAGATTTTCGTGAATCGAGGAACGTAAAGGCTAAGCAAAAGCACAGCGATTCCTTCGTACAAGGTCGCTAAAGGAGCGGAAGAGACAAGATGCATTTCATGTGGTTTACGGAACGGGCGTACCATTACGATCCCGAGGTCGACCGGGCCAAGTATGACGCGCTGGAGAACCAGATCGTCGGATTGCGCAGCTTCTTCAACACCCCCAATCGCTTCTTCGAGCGCGAGCACGGAGCCCACCTGCTCAATCAGTATCTCGACGAGAAGATCTATACGGACGCCGAACTGATGAGTTTCGACGGCGTGATGCTCAACGAGCATCATGGCACGCCGTTTTGTCTCGGCGCCGTGATGGACGTCGAAGCCGCGATCCTGGCCAAGACCACCAAGCGGCTGAAGATGGTCCTGCTCGGCAATCCGGTCGCCACGGTCGCAAATCCACTGCGCCTGGCCGAAGAGCTTGCGATGATCGATCTCATCTCGGGAGGCCGCCTGGTTTCCGGATGGGTGCGCGGCGCGGGCTCGGAGCAGTTCGCCAACAATACCAACCCGGCGCTCAACCGTGAGCTGTTCGAGGAAGGCGTCGAGTTCATCGTCAAGGCGTGGACCACGCCAGGCCCGTTCCGCTACGAGGGCAAGCACTTCAACTTCCGCAACGTGAATCCGTGGGTGCTTCCGCTCCAGCGGCCGCATCCGCCATTCTGGATTCCCGGCCTCGTCAGTCCCGACACGGCCTTCTGGTGCGCGCGCAAGCGCTATCCCTACGTCGCCCTGGCCACGAGGCTGCAGCCGACGGTCGAGCTTTGGGATTTCTATGCCAAGGCGGCGGCACAGGAGGGCTATCAGGCGGGGCCGGAGAATTTCGGCTACCTGCAGCCGGTCGTGGTCGCGGATACGCAGGAGCGGGCGGAGGAATTGGGCAAGCGAATCCTGTTCGGCGGAGCGTTTGCGCATTTCGCGCGTCCGGAATGGATGTTCCCGCCCGGGTACAATTCAAAAGCCGCAACCAAGCGCCTCGCCGAAGTCAATTTCGGCGCCAACGCCGCCGCACAATCGCCGTACGGCGAAGGCGGTCACGACGAGACGGCGGAGCAGATCGCGGCCGTCAAGAAGCATATATACGACGGCTATCCGGCGGTGCTCAAAGACTACGTGATGATCGCGGGCACGCCGGACAACGTGATTCCCAAGCTCAACAAGGTCCTCGACGTTCTGCGTCCCGGGATCTTTTCGTTCTGGCTTGACGGGCCGGTCCCGGCCAAGGACCGGATCCGATCCTTGCAGCTGCTGAACAGCGAGGTGATTCCTGCCATGCGCGAGCATGGCAAGGCGCTCGGACTAGTCGATCCGTTCACGCGCGCTCCAGGCTCGCGCCTGTTGCGCGCCGGGGTTTCCCCCGAGCCGGTCAGCGATGTCGACGCGCTTGCGTCGATATCGGCCTGACGCGAAACCGACGCTAATACCCTGGGCCGGACCGGCATCCGGTCCGGCCCAGGTTCAATCGCCGGGCCGCGCCCCTGCCGGCCATAATCCTCAAAACCATCCAAACATAGCTCGGCTCGCGCGGGATTCCGCCTGTTGACGGCAGAAGCAAATCGGTCTAAACGGGCATAAGGAAAGCAAACTTTTCGGCGAGGTTCCGCTTATGAGCTCTATCGAAGAGGTGGTGGCTGGGCGTCCTCCTACCGGCTGGCTGATCGGCTGGAAAACCTTATTTGTCGGATGCGGCCTTCTTATGGCCTGCAATCTTTTTCTTTGGGTTTGGGACTACAATTTTGCCTTCACGGCGGGGCTCGATTCCTCCAGCCGCGCCTTCGCAGTTCACTACCGCACCCTGTTTTGGGGCGAGCTTCTGAGCATCGGAGCCTTCGCCGGCCTGTGGTACGGATGGCTGGTGCGCACCGGTCGCGGTCTTCTCGGCGAAACCGCGGTCGCGCCAGCCGAAGAGATTCGCCGCGTCGTCATCCTGTGGGGACTTATCGGAGCGACCAGCCTTTCGATCTACATCGAGGCGAGCTTCTGGCCCAACTGGGACGGGGCATGGCATCAGACAATGGTCCGCGACACGGCGCTGACCCCGACCCACATCCCGATGTTCTACTTCTTTTTCCCGATGTCGGTGGTGCTCGCCTTGGGCGCGTATCTGTACGGGCGGTTTCGGCTTCCGGCGGTTTATGGAGCCGAGAAGGGGTTTCCGTGGTCCTTCTTTCTGCTGATCGCGGCGGCGGTGCTCGAATTCGTCGAGGTCGCGTTCAACGAGTGGGGTCACAGCCTCTGGATGTCGGAAGAGTTTTTCTCGGTGCCCTTCCACTGGCCTTTCGTTATCTACGGATGGCTGGCGGGCGGGATGTTCGCGGTCTGGGGCGAAACCATCCTCTACCTCTACCAGATTGAAAAGAGAGCCCGCGCGGTGGAGGAGTTCCCCACCCATACGGCTGCCGCCGGCGGTTGAGGGGCGCGCGACGGCTCTGATCGAATCCTGAGAATCCTGTCCTGGGAAGCTCGCGAGGGGGAAGCATGGCGACTGCACCATCGATAGCCGCAGCCGCGGCGGCCGAGAAACAGCGCAGGCTCGCGCTGCGCGATCTGCTCAACGCGAAATATCAGTGGATTGACCGCTCGTGGGATGCGGTGTTCTGGATCACTGCGATCTTCGTGGTCGCGGGCGCCGCCGATATCACGCGGCTGCTGTTCGCCGGCGACTGGGATTTCTGGACGGACTGGAAGGACCCGCAATGGTGGCCGGTCGTGACCGCGTTTGCCACCATCATCATTCCTTCGGCGCTGCAATACATCCAGTGGGCCGCATGGCGATTTCCTACCGGCGCGACTTACACCTGCGTATGCCTGTTCATGGCCTCGTGGATCGGGCGCTACTTCCAGTGGCACGTCGCCGAAGGCTATCCGATGAATTTCATCTGGCCGATCTCGACGATCCCCGCCGCGATCATCCTTGACTGGCTGCTGATGAGGACGAAGAGCTTTGTCCTGACATCGCTCTTCGGCGGCGGGATCTGGGCACTGCTGGTGTGGAGCTTCAATTACATCCCGCTCGCTCCGTTCCTGCAGCCGATGCAGTTCATGCATCACATTCTGACCGTCGCCGACGTTCAGGGTATCGTCTACATCCGCACCCAGACGCCCGAATATATGCGGCACATCGAGCGCGGCGCGCTGCGCAGCTTCCTTGGCGAGACGCAGTACGTGTCGCTGCTCTTCGGCGGCACGCTGGCAATGCTGGGCTACTGGATTGGCCAGTTTATCGGGCGCTACCTCGCCGTGTGGCCTATCGGCAGATACATCAAGACCGTCTGAAGGGGACGCGGGAGCAGCGGCAATGCGTACCACTTTTCGCGCCGTCATCGTCGCATTCGTCGCGACGGGTCTCTGCTCTGCGAGCGCCTGGGCGCACGGCGGTATCGCTGGCCCCGACGAGCTTGGACCGCCGGTCATCACGTCGGCTGTGCTCGGAATCGGCGGCTATTGGCTGATGCAGCTGTGGCCGTCGCGCCGGCGCACGGCCGTCAACGACAAGAAGCAGCGCAGGCCGCTGCGCGGCGCGATGAAGTAGGGGACCTGTCGGGGGATTTGCCAGGGGACTTTGCCTGGGGACTTGCGAGCGGCGTCGCACGCCGCACGGGGAGACGAAAATGCGAAGGCGATTTTCGGCAGTTCTGGCGGCGGCGCTCTTTCTGCTGACCGCGGCTTACGCGCCGCGCGCGTTCGCGCACGGCGAGGCGGCCGACGAGCCGTTCCTGAAGGATCTCACCGCCGCGTTTTACGACGTCCACATCTCTCCCACCACGATAAAGGTCGGCGATCCGGTCACCATCACCGGCACTGTGAAGATTCTCGAGACCTGGCCCTACACGCTCGACCCGCCCCAGACCGCCTATATCACGCCCGTAGTTCCCGGCCCGGTGTTCGCGATGGTTGACCGCGAGATCAACGGGACCACTGCTCCGGGCTCGATCCTCGTCGACAAGGGCGCGACCTATCATTTCAAGATGGTGATGCGCGGGCGCAAACCCGGCGAATGGCACGTCCATCCGGGAATCGCGGTACAGGGCACGGGCACGCTGATTGGTCCGGGCGAGTGGGTCAAGGTCGAGCCGGCCGCCGAGCCGTTCAAGATGGACGTGACGCTGCTCACCGGCGAGACCGTCAACCTCGAGCACTACGGCGGGAGCTTCGTATGGTGGTGGTCCTTGGCCGGATTCATCATCGGGATGATCTGGATGGTGTACTGGACGGTTCCCAAGCGCACCGTCACCCGTCTCGCGGTGACCACGCAAATTCCGGTCAATGACGACGCTCCCGACATCGGGCTCATCACGCCGCGCGACCACATGTGGATGGATCTGCTGGCCGCCGCGACGGTCGCGATGCTGATCGTCGGCTGGATCTACATGGCGGTCAAGTTTCCGGTGCGGCTGCCGCAGCAGACCGTGCGGTTCACGCCTGAGGTGATCGACCCGACGACTCATTCGGCGCAGGTGATGAGTTCCGCATCGAGCTACGACGAAAATACCGACACGCTCACGATCAATCTGGCGATCAAAAACAACGGCAGCGCTCCGCTCAGTCTCAAACAGTACATCATGGCGATGGCGACGTTCGTCAACGGCGGCCCGGACGAGCAGGCAAAGGCGGGGCCGGCGCATTACGTCGGACAGATGAAGGTCGAACCCGACGCTCCCATCGAGCCGGGACAGACCGCGAAGGTGCAATTGAAGATCTCGAGCCCGCTGTTCGATGAAGAACGGCTGATCCCGCTCCACGATCCCCAGGAGCGTATCGCGGGACTGCTGCGCTTTGCCGATCTGCAGGGCCATGAGGACCTGGTGACGATGAAGACCGACCTGGTGCCGACCGAATTTCGTCCGCAGTACCTGCCGTAGCCGCCGAACAGGGAGCCAAGTGAAGATCAAGCGACGGGAGTTTCTGCGAAAGAGCGCGATAGTGGTAGCGGGCGTCTCGGCCGCCGCCGCCGCGGGCGTCACGGTCCCGGCTCTTGCCGCCGACTGGACCGCGAAACTGAAAACGCTTACCGCGCATGAAGCCGAAACGCTGCTCCGGATGGCGCGGCAGATATTTCCGCACGACCGCCTCGACGACAGTTATTACGTCAAGGTGGTCGAGGACCTTGACGTCGAGGCGTCAGGCAAGCCCGCCACCGCGAAGATGCTAAAGGCGGGAGTAGCCAATCTCGATCGCTCGGCGAAAGGAAATTTCGCCGCCGAGCCCGCGCAGGAGCAAACCGCCGCGCTCGAGAAAATTCAGCATACGCCGTTCTTCGAGAAGGTGCGCAGCGTCGAGCTGGTTTCGCTTTATAACAACCAGGAGGTCTGGAAAGTCTTCGGCTACCAGGGCGCCTCCTACCCGTTCGGCGGCTACCTGCATCATGGCTTCAACGACCTGAACTGGCTGCCCGATCCACCCGAAGCGGCAAGCCCGAAAGCAGGCTGACCAAAGGGGCGTGCCGTGAGTCGATTCGATCTCAAAGACGATTCGGTAGTAGTCGTCATCGGCTCGGGTGCGGGCGGCGCGACGCTCGCGAACGAGCTCTGCCACAAGGGGTTCAAGGTCGTGCTGCTCGAGGCGGGGCAGCGGCAGTCATCGCAGACCTTCCGCAACGACGAATGGTTCGCGTTCAAGCAGCTCGCATGGCTCGACAAGCGTACCGCCTCGGGCACCTGGCGGGTGGCAAGGGACTTTCCCAATCTGCCGGCGTGGACCTGCAAGACGGTCGGCGGGACCACCACGCACTGGGCGGGCGCCTCGCTCCGCTTCCAGGAGCACGAGTTCAAGGCCAAGACTGCCTATTCGAGCGTCGCCGGCGCGAACCTTCTCGACTGGCCGCTCGATCTCGCGGAACTGGCGCCATACTACGCCAAGGCCGAAGACAAGATGGGCGTCACGCGGACCAACGATATTCCCGGATTGCCCGGCAACAACAACTTCAAGGTGATGTATAACGGAGCGACGCGCGTCGGATACAAGACCGTGCACACCGGGCACCTGGCCATTAACAGCCGGCCGCGCGATCGCCGGGCCTCCTGCTGGCAGCTCGGATTCTGCTTCCAGGGCTGCAAGTCGGGAGCGAAGTGGTCCACGCTGTACACGGAAATCCCCAAGGCCGAGGCCACCGGCAGACTCGATCTGCGGCCGGAGTCGCACGCGCTCCGGATTGAGCACGACGCGAGCGGCAAGGCGACCGGCGTGCTCTACGCCGACAAGAACGGCAGGCACGTTGAGCAGAAGGCGCGAATCGTGTGCGTAGCCTGCAACTCGATCGAAAGCCCGCGGCTCCTGCTCAATTCCGCCTCGTCCACTTTCCCGCACGGGCTGGCGAATTCCTCGGGCCAGGTCGGCAAGAACTATATGCGGCATACGACCGGGTCGGTTTACGCCATCTTCGAGAAGCCCGTGCACATGTATCGCGGCACCGTGATGGCCGGAATCATCACGGACGAAGCCCGGTTGAATACCAAGCGCGGGTTCGCCGGCGGGTTCGAGATGGAAACCGTCTCGCTCGGATTGCCGTTCGCGGCGGCGTTCCTCGATCCGGGAGCGTGGGGACGCGACTACACCAGCATCCTCGAACAGTATCCCAACATGGCCGGGATGTGGATCGTCGGCGAGGACATGCCGCAGGAGACCAACGCCGTGACCCTCCATCCGACGGAGGAGGATCAGTGGGGCCTGCCGATTCCCAACGTGCACTACGACGATCATCCGAACGACGTCGCGATGCGCAACTACGGGTACAAGCAGGGCGCTGCGGTTTACAATGCGGTCGGAGCGATCAAAACGATCGAGGTGCCTCCGTATCCGTCCACGCATAACATGGGCACCTGCCGGATGAGCGAGCGTCCCGCCGACGGCGTGTGCAACAAGTGGGGCCAGACTCACGACGTGAAGAATCTCTTCATCTCCGACGGCAGCCAGTTCACTACCAGCGGCGGCGAAAACCCGACGCTCACGATCGTGACCCTGGCGATCAGGCAAGCCGATCACATTGGCGCCGAGAGCGCGAAGCGGAACCTCTAAAATGACGCAGCGTCGGCTTAGCGGGCGGAGTACGCCGGCGGCGGTATGGATCGTGTCCGTGGCGGCGATATTCGCGCTCGCGTTTGCCCCCGCCGCGCGGGCCGAACGTGGCAAGGCCGTGTCCGAAACGCAGCTTGGCCTCGCCGACGGGCTGCCAAAGATAAGCTTTACGGATCAGAACGGCAGGGCGATTTCGCTTTCCTCGTTGAAGGGCAAGCCCGCGCTCGTCGCCTTCATCCATACGCAATGCGAAGGCCCCTGCGAGCTGATTACCGCCAACATGAAGCAGGTCGCGCGCTCGCTCGGAACCGGGTTCGATTCTGAAGTTACGATGCTTTCGATCACGACCGAGCCCGACGAGGACGGGTCGCCCGAACTTCTCGCCTATGCCAAGGCGCAGGGCGTGAACTCGGACGGATGGGTGTTTCTGACCGGCGCGCCCGCGGACATCCGCCACCTCCTCGCGCTTTATGGAGTGGCGGCCGAGGAGAACAAGTCGGACCACGTTCTTGAACTGTTCCTGCTAAGGCCCGACGGCGCCGGAGTGCGCCGTTACAGCGGAGTTACGACCCGCCCCGAGACGATCGCGTCGGACATCAGGAACGCCGCTTCGCTTCGTTAGACCGAGTCCTTCGTTTTTTGTTCATCATTCGCGCCCTCAGGCCGGCGGTCTCATGCCGGCGCACCGGATCCCGAGTTCCGGCGGGGGCTTGCGGCTGAAACAAATCACCGCCATCCGGCGTTTTAATTGCTGCGGGAGCTGTGAAAAGGTATTTCCTACGTTCGTGCGCCGGTCGATCGGGGGATGATCTTGGGGAAGGAATCGGGCAAGGGCGTGACGCCGGGTAGAATGCGACGCGGTCGAATTGGGGCGGCGGCGCTCGGTCTTGTCGCGATGCTCCTTGCCGGGGCCTCGCCGGCGACCTCGCAGCAGGGCGGATTCGGCGCGCCTCCGCCGCAAGTCCGTCACCAGGGCGATTCTGTGCTCGAGGTGCCTTCGGCGCCGGCAAGCCAGGGGGGTGCAGAGGAGGCGCCGACGGCGCCGCTCGCGCCGCAACAGGGTCCCGAGCTGGAAGTTCCGTCGAGGGCGCTCCGCGGCCAGAGCGGCTACGAGCAGCTGACTGTAACCGTCACCGATCAGAGCGGGCACTACGTTACCGGCCTGCAGAAGGGTGATTTCCGCATCTATGTCGACGGTACCCAGCGTCCGCTCGAATTTTTGCGCCGCGACACCAACACGCCGGTGTCGGTTGGGATCCTGGTGGATACCTCGGGCAGCATGGAGCCCAAGATTCCGCAGGCGCGGGCCGCGATCGCGCAGTTCATCCGCGAACTCAACCCGAACGACGATATTTTTCTGTACGCATTCTCCGACCAGGAATTCCTGCTGCAGCCCTTCACCACCAATCACGACCTCGTGATGCGCAGGCTCGGCCTGCTCCACGCCTACGGCGATACCGCGATTTTCGACACGCTGATGGACGCGCTTCGCATGATCGCCCGCGGCCGTTACGACAAGAAGGCGCTGCTCGTCGTCACCGACGGGATGGACAACGCGAGCCGTGCCACGCTCCCTGAGGTCGTGCGGCGAGCGCGGCGGATGGGCGTGCTGATCTATTCGATCGGAATCGGCGATCCCAACTCGAGCAAGATCGGCTTTGGCGTGGGTTCGCTGCTGTTCGGCGGCAATCGCGATCACGTGGACGCGGAGATGCTGCGCGAGCTGTCGACCGAGAGCGGCGCGCGCACCTTCCTGCTCGGCGAAGTAGGCGACGGCGAGCTGTTGCGGCAGGATTGCATGGCGATCAGCAACGAGTTGCGCGAGCAATACACCGCGGGCTTCGTCGTGCCTGATCCAACGATGCCGGGCTACCGGAGCCTGCGCGTGGACGTTCCAGGAAGGCCGGAGCTTACGGTGCGCGCGCGCAAGGGCGTAACGGTCGGCCCCGATGCGCCGTCGGCCTACGCGGGCGCGCCGAATCCCTAGCGCGCCTGGCGCTTTAGTGCGCCCGCGGCGTGCGCGCGGTCAGTTCCCCGGCGCCGTGGATGATTCTTTCACCCGACGGAGCTTAATCACCATGCGAAACGGGCGCGCCGGATCCTTGCGCGCAAGCCACGGGCCTGCTGTCGCCGCGACTTCTCCGACGTAGATATCGCCCTCGCGGCCCACCGCGATTCCGTGCGGCGCGATCATCTGATTCGGAGCCTCGCCCTGGGCATTATCCAGAAGGTTCGCGCGCAAGGTTCCGTCGAGCGAATAGATACTCACTCGCGGACCGTAGCCGGGATGGTTCTGGATTTTCCACAGTTCCGGCGCGAGCTGGCACCACCATGAACTGGAGAGCTCGCCGATATAGCACAACTGCGAATCGCGCGTGTCGATATACATCGCGCACCGGCGCGCCATATTGGTCCAGATATCCTGCAGCTTGCCGTTCGGCGCGAATACCTGGACGCGCTGATTTTCGCGGTCGGCGACATAAACGTAGCCGTCGCGATCGGTGCAGATGTTGTGCGGCAGGCTGAATTGCCCCGGCCGGTTGCCCGGCTCGCCCCATGAGCACAGCAAGCGCCCGTCCGGCGTGTACTTGTGGACCTTGGTGTTGCCATAGCCGTCGGATACGAAAAGCTCGCCGCTGCCCGGATGAATCGCGACATGAGTGCAGCGGCATAGCGGCATCCCGCTCATGCCCGCAGCGGGTTTGCCGCTGGTCCCGAGCGTCAGCAGAATCTTGCCGTCGGCCGTACACTTCCTGACCGTGTGGTCGAGATTATCCGTGAGCCACACGGAGTCGTCGGGGCCGATCGTGACCGCGTGCGCATTGGGAAAGGTTTTCTTGTCGCCCCAGGATCGAAGGAACTCGCCGTCCTTGTCGAGCACTACGACGGGCCGCTCACCGCGGTTGAAGAGATATACGTTTTCCCGCGAATCGATACCCACGCCCGCGACGTCGAAGGTTCCGTCAATCCCAGTGGCACGCGACATCCCCCACCCATCCACGATCTCGTAGGTATATTCGTCGTTGCCGGTTCGTATCGGCTTCTCGTATTACCTCGGGCGCCGCCTGGCCGGCCGGCGAGAAGTCAGGCGAAGCCTCAAAATACATGCTCTCCAGCGCGGATCCGCCGTCATCGTTTTCCACCGACAGTCCCATGCGGGTCACCCCGCCGGACGTTCCCGCCGACCTGAAGCCGCGGCGTTGAAGGAAGCGTATCACTCCCCGGTTCGACGCGAGCACGCTCGCCTCGAGGCGGCTCACGTGCTGGTAGCGCGCCATTCCGATGAGACATTCCAGCATGAGTCCGCCGATGCCTCGGCGCTGGCAGGCATCGACGACGCTGAGCCCCAGCTCGGCCGCAGACCGGCACTCCTCCAATGCCACGTAACGGCCGTCGCTTACAATCAGGTCCGGTTCCTCGCCGCCGGCGAGCGTCGCCACCAGGGCGACATGGCGGAAAAAATCAGGTTCCGTGAAGTAGCGCAGCTCCTGGACGCTAAGTCCGTTCTTGATTCCGAAGAATCGATTGTAACGCGAATCGGGACCGAGCCCGTCGAAGTGACGCGCAAGCAGTTGCTTGTCATCCGAACGAATCGCGCGAATCCGCATCGGCGTACCGTCGTGCAGAATCCTATTCGCGAAGTATTGCGACAAATCGCTGGACATCCACATGCTTCCCCTCCTCCGATGCTGTAAAGAAGACGCGCAGCCTGAGGTTCACGGACAGATCGGCCTACAACGGTTTCGCAAATGATGAAGCCTTTGGCCATTCGCGAAAGCGCCGCGCCGGTTTCGCGAGCGAAGTTCAAGCGTTCAAGAATGAAAGCACCATCTGTGCCATCATTTGTGCGACGAATCTGCGGTCGCGCGCGCGCGGAAGAAGGACACTTGTGCCCATCCGATGTGCGCGCGCCGCTGGCTTGAGCAGGCAGACTCTTGAGGATCCGAGGCTCAGCGGGCGGCTAGCCGGGTTTTGGGCTGAACCACTTGAGCATCTCCATGCCCCACGCCATCGCGGCGTCGGTGAATCCCGGAAAGAGCGCGGCGACTTTCTCGGCGAGGGCCGCTCCGGACGGCACATCGACTTCGAGCAATCCCATCGCGATCGCTGCAACCACCGCCCACGTGACCCATTGCGGCGGCATCGCGAGGAGCCCCGGCGCCAACTCGCCCTGGCCGCTCTCGCCTTCCCGGATCATCGGCGTATCGACGACCCCCGGCATTATCAGCGACACGGTAATCCCGCTGCCGTACAGTTCGACGCGGAGCGCTTCGGTCAGTCCGACTACCGCAAACTTCGTGGCGCAGTATCCGCCGAGCGGCGGCACTCCGCGGCGGCCGGCGAGCGACGCGATGTTGACGATGTTCCCGCGCGCTCGCGCGCGCATCGACGGAGTTACGGCCTGGATCGCGTGCAAGGTGCCGTGGAGATTCACTTCCATCATCCGCTGAAGGTCGGCGGGCTTCATGGTCTCGACGCTTCCCTGGATCAGAACGCCGGCCGAGTTCACCAGAATATCGATCGCGCCGAATGCCTCGAGCATGCAGTCCACGGAAGCGCGAACTTCGTTCGGGCGGGTTACGTCGGCGCCGAGCACCAGCGCCTCGCCGCCACCAGCTTCAATTTCCCGCTTGAGTTGGTCGAGATGCGCGGTGCGCCTGGCCAGCAGCGCGACTCGCGCACCCATCCGGCTTAGCCCGAGCGCGACGTCGCGTCCGATACCGCTCGAGGCGCCCGTTATCAGCGCGTTGCGATCGCGGAAATAGCTGCTGGCCGCCATTGCCGGAACCCTGATGAGCGAGGGCTACGCGGTCACGTGATCGCTCAGCCCTTCGAGGTCGTGGCTCATGATTAGAAGGTCGCGGGGCCGGCCCGTGCGATCGACCACCCAGTCCTGCAGCAGCGCTTCGACGCTGAAGCCTATCTTCTCGAACGCCGCGCGCGCGCCGGCCTGATCGGGCGTCATCATCGCGGCCATCTTCTTGAGCCCGCGTGCCTGTCCGAGGCGGAAGATCTGCGCGTTCAGTTGACGGCCGAGGCCCGCACCGCGGTAGGCGACGCCGACCTGGACGCGAATTTCGCCAATCCTGCGCGTCCATCGCGCCTGCTCGAGATGCAGACTGGCGTAGCCGGCCATCTCGCCGTCAACTTCCGCGAGCACGGTCACCGTCGCGCCCTTCTCGATATTTCCGATCCATTCGTCAACCAGCGCAGGTTCGGTGATGTCCGTGCGCAGGAAGAGCAGGTCGTCGGGCGGGAGCGATCGCGCAAAGCCAAGAACTTTTTCCTTGTCCCCCGCCTGCATCAGCCTGAACGAGACCGGCCGGCCGTCGGAGAGTTTCAATTCCCTGGGATAGCCGGAATTTTCGCCGGTACTCTGTTTTGCCATCGGTTTACTCCCTGATGGTGGCGACGACATGAAAATCGGTGATTGCGGAACAAGTTATCAAAGCTGTAACGCTTTTGTGGAACGCTCCGCGCGTCTTCGCGGGATGATTGAATTTGACGGAAAGCGCCGAATGGCGCATCGTTGAGGGCCTGCGACGAATCAGAACCGGGGGCGTCCGGAGATGGCCGAGGGAAGCAAACTTGCACGCCGCCTGAGCACCCAGGACGCTTCCTTTCTCTACAACGAGACGGCCAACGGACCGCTCCACATCGGGGTCCTCCAGACCTTCGAGGGCGAGATCGAGCCCGAGCGGCTGACCGAGCATTTCGCGCGCCGCGTCCATCTTTTGCCGCGATTCCGCCAGCGCGTGGTGTTTGCGCCGTTCAATCTTGCGCACGCGACGCTGGAAGACGATCCGGATTTCGCGCCGAGCAACCATATCTGGCACCACGTGCTGCCTCGCCGTTGCACGGACGCGGAGATGACCGAAGCGGCGATGCGCCTCAACGAAACCATGCTCGAGCGCAACCGTCCGCTCTGGGAGTTGCATCTGTTCGGAGGTCTCGAGGGCGGGCGCTCGGCGCTGCTATGGAAAATCCATCACTCGATCGTGGACGGCGTCTCGGCGCTGCAGGTGATCTCGGCCGCGATGGATTTGCGGCCCGACGCTCACGCGCCTGCGCCCGAAGAGCCGCCGTGGTCGCCGCAAAAACTCCCCGACACTTCGAGGTCGCTGCTCGATGCGGCGGCGGCGCTCGTGCGAAGCCGCCTCGATGAGATGGGCGAGGCCGGACGGCTTCTCGGCTCGCCGGCCGACCTGGCCGAGCGGAGCGCCGCGATGGCCGCCGCGGCTGCGCAGATGCTCCAGATGATGTCGCGGCCGATCGTCGCCGCGCCCTGGAACGCAGGCCTGGTCAGCCACTCGCGTTCGCTCGCATACCTGGGGGTCTCCTTCGGCGACCTGCGGGCGATCCGCGGCTCTCTCGGAGGAACGGTCAACGACGTCGTGCTGACCATTTTGAGCGAAGGCGCGGCGCGCTACCTGAAACATCACAAGGTCGCGTCCCATGGGTTCCCGCTGCGCATCGGATGCCCGGTCAGCGTGCGGCGCGAAAGCGAATCCGGCGCGATGGGCAACCGGGTCTCGATGATGTTTCCCGAGCTTATGGCTACGCCGATGGATCCGATCGAACGCTATCGCTCGGTGGTGCTCGAGACCGAGCGAATCAAGGCTGCGCGCGAGCCGCAGGGGATGGACCTGCTGGTGGCGACTGCCGACGCGGTCGCGCCGAGCCTTCAAGGGCTGAGCTCGCGCATGGCCGCCACCGCGCTCGACGCCGCGACGCGGCTCTCCGAGCTGAGCGGCGGGATCGCGCGGATAATCGCAGGCGCGCCGACCGGAATCAATTTCGTCGCCACCAACGTGCCGGGGCCGCAGGTTCCGCTGTATTTCGCGGGGCGGAGGATGCGCGATTTCGTCGGCCTCGTTCCGCTCGCGGGCACGCTAGGATACGGCGTTGCGATTGTCAGCTACAACCAAAGGCTGTTCTTCGGGCTGATGGCGGAGCCGCGGATGATGCCCGATGTGGAATTCATGAAGTCGTGTATCGCGGACTCGTTCGAAGAACTAAAGGCGGCCGCGCTAAACGCCGTGCCCGTGGAAGAGCGGCTGGCGCGGGCGGCCGAACAGGTGATGAAACGCGATTCAGCGATGACGTAACCGCGCCGCCGGCTGGCCGCCGGTAAAGGCGAAAGCATCGACCGGGCGTTGCAGAGGAGCGCAGCCTTCAAGACAGTCTTGGAGAGCATCGCAAGCCCTCGCTCAACAAGCTTCCGGCGCCGCCTGAGTCAGGAGGAGATGAGCATGGGACAGCCACAAAGCGACGACGAAATCGCCTCGCTGTATCAGGCGCTGGGAGCGGAGGTGCAGGAAGTCCTGCACAAGGCGACGTCGGGCGCCGATCGCGACGAGCTAAACGCCGCGGCCTGGAAGGCTTACGACGCGTGGGTCCGCGCGGCGCACGCCTCGATCGAGAGGGTGGTCGCGACGCCGGCGGTCGGCGACGCCGCCGCGGGCGTGCTCAACGTCTTCCTGCGCGCGGCGCAGGTCGGCAACTCGCTCGTCGGTTCGCTGTTTGCGCCGCTGTGGCCGCTGGTCGGACTGACTCCGCTCACCGAGATGCAAGCGCTGTTCGACCGAATCGAGAGTCTGCGGCGCGAGGTGCGCCAGGTCACCGCGCCGGACATGCCGAAGCCGATCGCGCCCGTGGCGGCGCAGCGCGTCGCCGCGCCTCGCGGCCGGCGCAGCCACAATGGAAACGCCGCCGCTGACAAGAAACCGGCTCCACTCGGCCACTAACCCGCCACCTAAACCTGACGGCCGGGACGCGCCGCGTGCGCCAAGAGGAAGAAATCGCGATGTCGTTGATAACCGAACTTCCGATGTACTGGCTGGACGGCGCCGTGCGCGCGCTTGACGGCAGACGCCGCGGTTTGAGCGACCATTATCCGCTCAGCGAGGATCCGCCAGGAGTGACGCCCTACGAGGTCGTTTACGAAGGCGGGAAGGTCAGGCTCAGACGCTACGCGGCGCAGGGCAGGGCGCATCGCACGCCGCTCGTCTTCGTTTATGCGCTGATCAAGCGGCCCTTCATCCTCGACATCTATCCGGGGCGCAGCGTCATGGAGAACCTGACGCGCCAGGGCTTCGACGTTTACATGGTCGAATGGATTCCGCCGTCGCGCGCCGACAGCTGGCGCGGCTTCGATGCCTATGTGAACCAGGACCTGGGCGATACCGTGCACGCGGTAAGGAATCTGACCGGTGCGCCGAAAGTCAGCATGCTCGGCTACTGTTTCGGCGGGCTGCTGACGCTGCTGTACGCGGCGCTCCATCCCGACGAGGTCAAAAACCTGATTACGCTGACTACTCCCTTCGACACCGCGGTCCAGGGTAATCCGCTCTACAACCTCGAGAACCGCTTCAGCGGGCAGACGGTCGATCTGATCACGTCCGTTTACGGCAACTGCCCCGCATGGTTCATCAGAGGACTGTTTACCGCGACCGCCGTGGTCCATCACGCGATCGACAAGTACGTCGGGCTCTACCGCAACAAGGAGAAGGAAGACTACGCGGAGTTCTTCGATCTGTTCGAGCAGTGGATGTCCGGGGACGTCCCGCTTGCCGGGCGGATTTTCCGCGAGATGTCGCGGGAGATTTTTCAGAAGAACCTGCTCAAGCAGGGCGAGTTCAGCGTCGGCGGCGAGCGCGTCGAATTGGCGAACATCGTTTGCCCGCTGCTCAACGCGATCGGCGAGCTTGACGACGTGGTATTTCCCGCCTCCAGCCTGCCGCTCGTCGATTTCGTCGGCAGCGAAGACAAGCGCAACCTGACCTTCCCCGCGGGACATATCGGGATGATAGTCAGCGGTGCGGCGCAGAAACACTTCTGGCCCGAGGTCGGCGCCTGGCTCGCGGAGCGCGACTGAAGCGGCGCGGTGACTTGCGGAGCCGCTTCGGCCTAGAGCAGAGCGCGGCGCATGTCGGCGAGGATCGCGCTCAGGTAGGTGACGAAGCGCGCGGCCAGCGCGCCGTCGATCACGCGATGGTCGTAGGAGAGCGAGAACGGCAGCATCAGGCGCGGCACGAAAGCGCCGTCGCGCCATACCGGCTTGGTCGCCAGGCGCGATAGCCCGAGAATAGCCACTTCGGGCGCGTTGATAATCGGCGTGAACGCGGTTCCGCCGATTCCTCCGAGGCTGGACACGGTAAAGCATCCGCCCTGGATGTCGGCCATCTTGAGCTTGCCCTCGCGCGCGGCCTGCGCGAGCGCAGCGGTCTCGCGCGCAATCTGCAGCACGCCTTTCTTATCGACGTCGCGGACCACCGGCACCACGAGGCCTTCTGGCGTGTCGGCGGCAAAGCCGAAATGGAAATACTTCCTGAGGATGAGGTTCTCGCCGTCGAGCGACGAGTTGAATTCCGGATACTCGGCCAGGGCGCGGACCAGCGCTTTGAGCACGAAGGCGAGCATCGTGATGCGAACGCCGTCCCTGGCGTGCGCCTCGCCGAGTTCGTGGCGGAGCGCCTCGAGGTCAGTCACGTCGGCCTCGTCGAACTGGGTGACGTGAGGAATCATCGCCCAGTTGCGCGCGAGATTGGCTTTCGAGAGGCGGCGGATGCGCGAGAGCGAGCGGGTCTCGATCTCGCCGAATCTGGCGAAGTCAACCTTCGGCCATGGCGCCAGATCGAGCGCCCCGCCCAGCCCGCCCGCGCGCGGGGGCGCGGCGAGCGCGCTTTTGACGAAGTTCTGCACGTCGCCGCGAAAGATCCGGCCCTTCAATCCGGTGCCTTTGACGCTGCCCAGGTCGACTCCGAGTTCGCGCGCGAATTTGCGCACGGCCGGGCTCGCGTGCGGCTTGTGCCCGGATTCGCCCTCAGGCGATACGGCCAGCGTTAATGCCGCGGGAGCGCTCGAGGAGCCGTCTTGCGCGGCTACGGCGCCCGGGGCGGATGGCGGTGGCGCGGGTGCTGGAGCCGCCGCGGCCGCAGGCGCCGAGGTCGATGCAGAACTTGCCTCGGCTGGCGGCGCCGCTTTGCCGTTGGGAGCTGCAGACTTGCCGGCGGATTCCGCAGCCTTGCCATCGGGGGACTTGCCGGCGGATTCCGCGGCCTTGCCATCGGGGGCCGGCGCGGTCTCGATCACGACGATGGGCGATCCTTCGGAAACCTTGTCGCCGACCTTGACCCTGATTTCCTTGACGATGCCGGCCTCGGTGGACGGCACCTCCATCGAGGCCTTGTCGGATTCGATCGTGATGAGCGAGTCGTCGACGCGCACCGGATCGCCCGGCTTGACCATCACCTCGATGACCTCGACGTCCTTGAATTCGCCGATGTCGGGAATCTTGATATCGATCAGCGGGCCCATCGCATCACACCGTTGCCGGATTCGGCTTTTCCGGATCGATTTCGTATTTCTTGATCGCAGCGGCGACCCGGGAAGCGGGTATTTCTTCGTCGTCGGCGAGCGAGCGCAGCGCGGCGACGGTGATGTAGTAGCGATCGATCTCGAAGAAGCTGCGCAGGCGCGCACGATAGTCGCTGCGGCCGAAACCGTCGGTGCCCAGGACGCGGTAGCGTCGGGGAATGTACGGGCGAATCTGATCGGCAAAGGTGCGGATATAGTCAGTCGCCGCGACCACCGGTCCGGGATGGTCGGCGAGGCAGGTTTCGACGTAGCTGAGCCGCTGCGGCTCGGTAGGATGCAGCATGTTCCAGCGCTCGACGTCGATCCCGTCGCGCCTTAGCTGGGTGAAGCTCGGCACGCTCCAGACGTCGGCGGCGACGCCGAAGTCGTCGCGCAGCAGGTCGGCCGCCGCGATGGCCTCGCGCAGGATGGTTCCCGAGCCCAGCAGCTGGACGCGCGGCCCCTTGCCGTTGGCGCTGCTGTTGATTAGCGGATACATGCCCTTGAGGATACCGTCCTCCACGCCCTCGGGCATCGCCGGATGAACGTAGTTCTCGTTCATCAGCGTGATGTAATAGAAGACGTCCTCCTGTTCCGCCAGCATCCGCCGCAGGCCATCGTGGATGATCACCGCGAGCTCGTATGCGAAGGTCGGGTCGTAGGCGATGCAATTGGGTATGACCGAGGCCAGCACGTGGCTGTGGCCGTCGGCGTGCTGGAGGCCTTCGCCGTTGAGCGTGGTGCGTCCGGAAGTTCCGCCGAGCAGAAAGCCGCGGCATCGCGAATCGCCCGCGGCCCATGCGAGATCGCCCACGCGCTGGAATCCGAACATCGAATAGAAGATGAAGAAGGGGATCATCGGCAGGTTGTGGGTGCTGTATGAGGTCGCGGCGGCGATCCACGACGACATCGCGCCGGCCTCGGTAATTCCCTCCTGCAGGATCTGGCCGTGCTGGTATTCGCGATAGAACATCAACTGGCCGGCGTCCTCGGGTTTGTAGAGCTGGCCGACCTGCGAAAAAATTCCGAGCTGACGGAACATCCCCTCCATGCCGAAGGTGCGCGATTCGTCGGGAACGATCGGCACCACGCGGTTGCCGATGTTCTTGTCGCGCAGCAGCGCGGAGAGAATCCGCACGAAGGACATCGTGGTCGAGACTTCGCGGTCGCCGGTGCTCGCGAGCTGCGATTCGAACGCGGAAAGCGGCGGAACCGGTAGCGGCGCCGACTTGCGCCGGCGCTGCGGCAGGCTGCCGCCCAGCGTCTTGCGGCGCTCGCGCAGATACTGGAATTCGACGCCGTTTTCGTCCAGCCGATGCAGCGGCACCTCGGCGATCTGATCGTCAGCCACCGGGATCTTGAAGCGATCGCGAAAGGCCTTGAGCTCCTCGAGTCCCATCTTCTTCTGCTGATGGGTGATGTTCATCCCCTCGCCCGCGGCGCCCATCCCGTAACCCTTGATGGTCTTGGCGAGGATGACGGTGGGCTGGTCGCGATGGTTAACCGCGGCGGCGTACGCGGCGTAAACCTTGAGCGGGTCGTGGCCGCCGCGGCGCAGTTGCCAGACTTCGTCGTCGGTCATGCCGGAAACCATCTCGAGCAACTCGGGATACTTGGCAAAGAACTCCTTGCGCACGTAAGCGCCGTCGCGCGACTTGAAGGCCTGGTATTCGCCGTCGACGCATTCCTCCATGCGCTTGCGCAAAAGTCCGAGCTTGTCGCGCGCGAGCAGAGCGTCCCAGTTGCTGCCCCAGATGACTTTGATCACGTTCCATCCGGCGCCGCGGAAGTCGGCCTCGAGCTCCTGGATGATCTTGCCATTGCCGCGCACCGGGCCGTCGAGCCGCTGCAGGTTGCAGTTGACGACGAAGATCAGGTTGTCGAGCTTTTCGCGCGCGGCGAGCGAAATTGCGCCGAGCGATTCGGGCTCGTCCATCTCGCCATCGCCCATGAAGGCCCAGACCTTGCGATCGCCCATCTGGCCGAGGCCGCGCCCCTCGAGATACTTCATGAAGCGCGCCTGGTAGATCGCCGTGATCGGCCCGAGACCCATCGACACCGTCGGAAACTGCCAGAACTCAGGCATCAGCCACGGATGCGGGTAGGACGAAAGCCCGCGGCCGTCGACCTCGCGCCGGAAGTTGAGCACCTGCTCTTCGGTGAGATGGCCTTCGACGAACGCGCGCGCGTAGATTCCCGGGGACGAATGGCCCTGGACGTAGACGATGTCGCCGCCGTGATTTTCGGTCGGCGCGCGCCAGAAATGACCGAAGCCGATGTCATAGAGCGTAGCCGCGGATTGGAAGCTCGCGATGTGGCCGCCGAGCTCGGAGCCCTCCTTGTTGGCGCGCACCACCATCGCGAGCGCGTTCCAGCGGATCGTCGAGCTGATGCGCCGCTCGATTTCGCGGTCGCCGGGATAGTGCGGCTGGCGCTCGGGCGGGATGGTGTTCAAGTATGGTGTGTTGGCGTTGTAGGGCAGGTAGGTGCCGCGCAGGCGCGCCGCCGTGATGAGCTGTTCGAGCAGATAATGCGCGCGATCGACGCCTTCAGCGTCGATCACGGCCTCCAGCGAATCCAGCCATTCGCGGGTTTCTTCCGGGTCAGTGTCCTGAATCGCTGTCATCGGACCGTTCCTGTTGTTGCACGATGGTTTGGGCTTCGCCGCCGCCTCCGCCGATGCCCCTCTGACAAGAGTTACATTTTGCTCCAACCGCAGCGAAAGTGCATCCGCGTCCCGGGGTCTCTTGCGTCCGCGCCTTCGAGACCGCCGGCCTGGCCGGCGCGGGCATCGCGGGGCCGCCGCGCAAGCGGCCGCGGGTTATCCAGAGCGATATCCGCCCTGTTGACGCAGCCGGATGCTTCGCGTTATCGCCTGTGACCTATGCACGACGCGGTCTCGCGATGGGATCACCTGGTGCAGGAAGGGCGGGTGCATCGCTCGCTCTACACCGACCCCGCAATCTTCGCCGAAGAGATGGTGAGGATTTTCGGCGGCACCTGGGTTTACCTCGGCCACGAAAGCGAGATCGCCAAGCCCAACGATTTCGTCGCGCGCACGCTCGGCCTTAGGCCGATCATCATCACACGCGATGGCGGCGGCAAGATCAACGCATTGATGAACCGCTGCACCCATCGAGGGGCAACGGTGTGCCGCCTGCGCGAGGGCTCGGCGCGGTACTTCACCTGCGGCTATCACGGATGGACTTACAGCAGCAGCGGGAAGTGCGTGGCGGTGCCGGGCAGCGACGCCTACGGGCCGGACTTCAAGCTGGAGCGCTACGACCTCGCGAGAGTTCCGCGCCTCGAGACTTATCGCGGATTCATCTTCGGTACCCTTAATCGCGCAGCGCCCGGGCTGGCGCAGCATCTGGGCGCGGCGCGTCCGCTTATCGACCAGTGGCTTGATCGCTATTCGGGCGCCGAGATCGTGGTGCGCAGTTCGGCGCAGCGGATGGTGATGGCGGCCAACTGGAAAATGGTCTACGACAATGCCGGCGACGGCTACCATCCGCCATTCTCGCATCGTTCGTTGCTGGCGATGACCGCGCGGCGTCACGGATCCGGGCGCGACATGTCGTACTTCGGCACCGCCGATCCGGACGATTGCGCCATGTACACGCAGGCGCTCGGCGGCGGCCATACCTTTATCGATCAGCGGCCCGAGATGCATGCCGAGTCGGCCTGGAAACGGCAGCGGCCGCAGCCCGGACGCGAAAACTACGAGGAACAGCTGCGCGAGCGAGTGGGAGACGAGGAAGCGAATCGATTGCTCGAGATTGCGGTCGGGTCAGGGATGAACCTCAACATCTTTCCCAACCTTCTGATCATCGGCAATCAGATCCAGGTGGTCGAGCCGATCGCCGTCGACCGCGTACAGGTGACGTGGTATGCGACCACGCTGAGCGGCGTGCCCGACGAGATCAATGTGCTGCGGATGCGCACGCAGGAGGATTTTCCGAACTTCGGCGAGGTCGACGATTGCGCGAACTTCGAAGCCTGCCAGCAGGGGCTTGCGATTCCCGAACTCGAATGGATCGACATCAGCCGCCATCTGCACACCGGCGTCGAGCGGACCGACGCCCAGGGGGTCGTCACAGGCCCGGTGAGCGACGATCTCCACTTGCGCGCCTACTACAGGGAATGGAAGCGGTTGATGAGTGCCGAGCTCAATCTCACGGTGCAATAGGAGCCGGCTTTGGTGACGAAGGACGACTCCGGCGCGGGCGAGCCGTATCGCTACGTCAACGACGCGCTCTACGAGCGGCTGACGGCGCTCGAAAGCACGTGGAAGAATCCCGCAGAGCCGCCGGCGCGCGAACTAGAGCAGGCGTGCGAACGGCTGATCAAACGCGAGGCGCGGCTGCTCGACGACGGCGAGTTCGAGCGCTGGCTCGAACTGTTCAGCCGCGAGTGCATCTACTGGATACCGGTCAGACGCGGCAACGATCCGCGGCGCGAGATTACGGGAGAATTTCACGATCGCCGCCGGCTGCGGGATCGCGTCGCGCGGCTGCGCACCGGCAGCGCCTACTCGCAAATCCCGCCGACCCGCACCTGTCATCTGCTGAGCAATCTGGAAATTTTCACGAGCCGCACCGACGAACTCGCGGCGCGGGCGAATTTCGTGATTCAAACCTATCGCCTGGGCGTTCATCGCGCGCTCGCGGGTTGGTTCGGATACCTGTTCGTGGCGGAGCAGGGCGTCTGGAAAATCGCGCTGAAGCAAATCAACCTGCTCGATTGCGACGAGGGCCAGGAGAACAATTCCTTTTTTCTGTGACGGCAGCCCACCGGCAGGATCGCGCCGGGCTTGGAGGCCTTCTTTGGCCGCGGAGGTGAGACTTGGCTGAATCGGATGAAGTCAGGCCCTCGGGCCTATCGCGCCCGGGATTCATCGAGCGCCACGGACTTTGGACGGCGGCGCAAAGCGAGCGGGCGCGCGGCCTGCGCGACACGATCGAGCGCGACGGCATAAGTTCGGTGCGCGTGGTGTTTGCCGACCAGCACGGAATCGCACGCGGCAAAACGCTGACCGCGCCGAACTTTCTCTCGGCGCTCGAGCGCGGCCACGGCATCGTCAGCACGTTGTTCGCCTTCGACACTTCCAACCACGTCGTGTTCCCCGTATTCACCGGCCAGGGCGGCCTGCCGCTCGGCGCAGCCGGCGGTTCGGGCGACCTCCTGATGGTTCCCGACCCGGAGACCTTCCGCGTGTTGCCGTGGGTCCCGGCTACGGCGTGGGTTTCGGCCGATCTGTATCTGCCCGGTGGCGCGCCGGTCACGATCGCGCCGCGCTACATCTTTCGCCGCGCGCTGGAAGAAGCGCGGGGCAAAGGCTTCGGCTCGATGGCGGGCCTGGAAGTCGAGTTCTACGTGATGAAGCTCGACGATCCGCGTCTAAGGCTCGAGCAATCCGGTCAGCCTGCGGAGCCGCCGCAAGTGAGCCTGCTGACGCATGGCTTTCAGCACCTGGCCGAGCAGAAGATCGATGAGATGCAGCCGATCCTCGAGATGTTGCGCGAAAATCTGGAGGCGCTTGGACTTCCGATCCGCAGCCTTGAGACCGAATGGGGCCCCAGCCAGTTGGAGGTGACGTTCGAGCCCGAAACCGGACTCGCGCCGGCCGACGATATGTTGCTGTTCAAGAGCGCGGTGAAGCAGATATGCCGGCGCCACGGATGTCACGCGACGTTCATGTGCTGGCCCGCGCTGCAGAATGTTTACGCAAGCGGCTGGCACCTGCATCAGTCGCTCTACTCGCTGGCGACCGGCGAGAACGCGTTCGCGGCGCCCGATGAGTCGCAGTTGCTGTCCGCAGCCGGGCGCAATTTCATCGGCGGCCTGCTGCATCATGCGGCAGCAAGTTGCGTATTCAGTAACCCGACCGTCAACGGCTACAAGCGCTTGCGCCCCAATTCGCTCGCGCCCTACCTGGCGAATTGGGCGACCGAAAATCGCGGTGCGATGATCCGCGTAATCGGCAGCCCGACCGATCCCGGCACCCACCTCGAGAACCGCATCGGCGAGCCGTCCGCCAATCCCTACTTGTACCTCGCGTCAAATTTGATCGCCGGGATGGACGGGATCGAGAGGGCGCTCGACCCCGGGCTGCCGACCACCGATCCCTACGCAGACACAGGCCGCGCGGTACTTCCGCGATCGCTGATGGATGCGGTGAGTGCGCTCAAGAGCAGCACGCTCTTCCGCGAAAGGATGGGCAACGAGTTCATCGACTACATCGTTGCAATCAAGGAATTCGAGATTGCGCGTTTTCTCGCGTACGTGACCGACTGGGAGCATCGCGAGTACTTCGAGATGTTCTGACGCGGGCCGCCGCTCGCGGGCAGGAAGATACCGGCCGGATGGTACTGATCCTGCATGAAAGGCGCGAGGACGCGATGCGATCGCCTCGAACGACACCGCTAATTGGAGCCGCGATTGTGCAGATGATGGGCTCGGGCCGAACAGTCTATTTGGTTTCCTTTTTCCTTCGGTCGCGGTATGAAGGGCAATCTTGTCGAAGCTGAAGGGAGGCCGCGTCGAATGGGCGAGCGTCGAGCGTCGAGGGCAATTCTTCAGGGGGTTCTGCTGGTCTTGCTTGCGAGCTTCGTGAACGCCACGGCCAGCGCGCAGCAGAAGGGCTCGGACACGTTGCTGGTTTGTACGGCATGCCACGTTCCCAAGGATGGCAAGCTTGATTCGATCGATTCGGT
>DATJXN010000001.1 GCA_035500095.1 Candidatus Binataceae bacterium | reverse complement strand
CTGACACGCCGGGCCTGTGCGGCACTTACGCTTTGGCTCTCGCGCTTTGCCGACGCAGGACCAGACGCTTTCGTCTTTCCGTTCCATCATGTCGGGTTTACGGGGAATGGTCGCGAGCCTCATATCTGGGGCGTCGATCTGAATCGTCCCATGGGCACGTACAGTTACAAGCGCGCTTGGAATACAGCGCGGCGAAAGGTTGGGGTCGATTATCGGCTGTACGATGCCCGGCATACATTCGTGACGCGACTCGCTGAGAACTCGGCGGTGTCCGAAGAGACGATCCGCCAGCTTGCGGGACACGTAAGCCACAGGATGCTTGCCCGTTACGCGCACATCCGAGTCCAAGCCCGCCGCGCCGCCATCGCGACCTTAGAGGGTGTTGAGAGCGGCACCGAAGCGGCCAATTCTATGGTCGATGGGGCACAAAATTGGGCACAAACAGCCGATTCATCTAATTCAGTGCTGAACTAGAAATCATATAAATGCTTGAATTGGCAAGATATTTGTTTGGTCGGGGTGGCCGGATTTGAACCGGCGACCACACGCACCCCAAGCGTGTGCGCTACCAGGCTGCGCCACACCCCGACCCGAAGAGACTCGATCGCATGGCCGCGCCGCACCGATATGCTCGCCCGCAGCGCGCGCCGCTAAAAGCTCAAGCGCTACGCCAGTATAGTTGCGCGCCGCTCCAAATACAGCCGCGCGCGCCGCTCTGAGCCCGCCCGCGCGCGCGATTCGCCCGGGGCCTGCGCCGGCGCACGCCAATCGCCTCGCCCCGCTCGCGATCGCTAGGCCTTTTTCTTCGCCGCCACGCGCGGCCGCCATTGCACGTAGGAGCGCATGTCGATGGAGAAGGTCCACGCGCTTTTCGGCTGGTTGATCAGATGCACGATCTCGTCGCAAATCGCCGAAGGCGGCACGAAGTGCGACGGGTCGGCGTCAGGCGCCGCTTCGCGCACGCGCGGACTGTCCACGGCGCCGTCAACGTCGAGCGTCGCCGAATGGATGCCGACGTGCATGTACTCGTAAGCGAGCGACTCTGCGATCGCGCGCTGCGCGACCTTGGAGGCGGTGTATGCCGAGTAGAGCGCGGGTCCGCCGCGCGTCTCCGATCCGAGGACGAAGATGACGGTCCCGCCGCCGCGCGCCGCCATCTTGCCCACCACGGCCTGCGTGCAGAAGAACGGCCCGTAGGTGTTGACCTTGAGCTGAAAGTCGAAGTCCTCTTCGGTGATCTCTTCAAAGCGCTTGCGCAGGTAAGCGCCGGCGTTGTTGATGAGCACCGAAATCGGCCCCAACTCGCGCTCCGCCGCCTCAACCGACGCGAGCACCTGATCGCGCCTGGCGACATCGGTCGGCGTCACCAGCGCCTTGCCGCCGGCCTTGACGATCAGTTCGGCGGTCTCTTCGAGCTGCGACTTGGTGCGCGCGATGAGTCCGCAGGCATAGCCTTCGCGGGCCAGGCGCTGAGCGATATCGCGCCCGATGCCCCGCCCGGCTCCGGTAACCAACGCTACTTTGGGTTCTGACATGGCGCTGCATCTTAGCCGAGCCGGCACCGTCTGAAAACCCGCGCGCACGGCGAAAATCGCATGCGGGAACCAATCGCCGACCGCCGCGGGTTGGAGGCAAGAGGACGAAGCGATCTGCGATGGCCTGGCGATCTGCTATGACTTGTCGTTTCGACGGAGCGGATGATACCCTTGGCCGAGAGCTCAGGAGAGATTTGCGTGAGCGCGGCGAGATGTCTCGGCTTGATCGATCGTTGCGGGCTGGCCGTCCCGGGCCGGCGCGGCACGATTGCGATCGTGGCGTTCGCCCTGACCCTGATAGGCGCGGCTACCGGCGCTGCGCGCGCCCAGGACGCCGTGGAATCGGATTCCTCCAAATCGAGCTCTTCCTGGGAACGCGCCGATAGCGTACTGGAGGTTCCGTCGGTGTATCAGGCGAACGGTTCGGCGCCGTCCGACGGTTGCGCCGAGGACTGTTCGGGTCCGATCAGTCCCAGCGCCCGCGAAGCTCCGATCGCCGTCCCGGGCAATGCGGATAATGCTTCGAATGCGAGCGCCGGAACTGCCGATACCCTGACCGCCGAGGGCGCATCGGGGGACGATTCCGCGCCCAACGATTCCGCGCTTGACGACAACGGCTCGCGGCAGCAACAGGACGCGTCCGGTACGAGACTGCCGGGAGCCTCCGCGCCTGGCGGTTCGGCCGCTTCCGTTCAGGGAAGCGATCAAAACCATGACGGGCAGCCGGCGGAGCAACAGGCGGAAACCGACCGCGGCGACTACGCTGTCGAGCAGGAAGCGCCGGTGATCATCGCCGCGCCGATCGGATCGTATGCGCCGATGACCGCGATTCGGACGCCGCTATACTCCGGCGCCGCGATTCCGTCGCCAGCGTTTCCATCTTCGTCGTGGATGCCGCGGCCGGTGCCCGGACTTCCCACTTTGCCCCCGGTGTTTCCGGCGGGCGCGGCTGGAGGGTTCGGCGGAGGCTTTCCGCGGATGGGGGGATTCGCCGTCGGTTTGGGGCGCAGGTAGGCGCGCTGATGACGCTAACCTTGCCAAGGATGCCGGTTAACTGGCGACGCCTGTGAAACCTTCAGAAACATTCATGACAGCGGCACGAGAGGACAACCGCGGCACCCTGATGGCAGCGCGATGCTGGTAGCAATCGACGTCGGCAACACCGACACCGTAATCGGAATCTACGAGGGCGAGCGCCTGCTCCATCACTGGCGGCTCTCGACCAAGGCCGAACGAACCACGGACGAGCACGGGGTGATGATCGGCGCGCTCCTGCAGAGCGTCGGGCTGGAGCCGCCGCTGCGCCCCGAGGGCGTAGCCGTCGCCTGCGTCGTGCCGCCGCTCAACCGCACGATGGAAGATCTCGCGCATCGCTACTTCCAGCGCGAGCCGCTGATCGTCGGCCCCGGGATCAAGACCGGGATGCCGATCCTGTACGAGAATCCCAAAGAAGTCGGCGCCGATCGGATCGTCAACGCGGTCGCGGCCTACGATCGCTACGGGAGCGCCTCGATCGTCGTCGATTTCGGCACCGCGACCACTTTCGACTACGTTACCGCGCGCGGCGAGTACGTCGGCGGCGCGATCGCCCCCGGATTGGGGATTTCGATGGACGCGCTGGTCAAGCACGCGGCCAAGCTCTACGAGGTCGAACTGGTGCGGCCGCGCGAGGCCGTAGGCCGCACGACGATCGGCGCAATCCAGTCGGGCCTTATCTTCGGCTACACGGCGCTGGTCGACGGCCTGGTCGAGCGAATCGAGCAGGAGCGAGGCGAGCATGCCCGCGTGGTCGCGACCGGCGGGCTGGCAAGCCTGATCGCTCCCGAATCGAGAACGATCGAAGTGGTTGACGAGTTCCTGACGCTCAAGGGACTGCGGCTCATCTTCGAACGCAACCGGCGCGCCCCCGCGCCCTATGCGCCGAGCGGCTCGAGGGATACCTGATGGCGAAGGCCCGGCGCGTCGTCACAGACTCGATGATCGGGCTCAAACTGCCCGACTTTGCGCGTCTCTCGGAGCGCGTCGCGACTGTCCTGGGGCATAACCCGGGTCCGTTCACCGGCCCGGGCACCAACACCTATATCGTCGGTACAGGGCGCAGGCCCCTCCTGCTCGATACCGGCGCGGGCGTTGCGCGCTACGAGGAGTTGCTGCCGCACGCCCTTAAGGAAGTCAGTTCCACGAGCGAGCTCGAGAGGGTGGTTTGCACGCATGCGCATGCCGACCATATCGGCGGCGTTCCCCAGGTCCGTCGCCGCTTCGGTGAGCTGGAGGTCTTGAAGAAGCCCTGGCCGGGCAAGGACGAGGCGGCGGGCGGGCCGATTCGGGCGATCGAGGACCGCGCGATCGTCAGGACCGAAGGAGCGACGTTGCGCGCGATCCATACGCCGGGCCATGCGCCCGACCATCTTTGCTACTACCTCGAAGAGGAACGGGCGCTGTTCACCGGCGACGTGGTGCTGGGCGCGGGCACCACGGTGATTCCCGATGACACTGGCGACCTCGGCCAATACATGGATTCGCTGCGCCGCCTGCTGGAACTCGACGCGGAGTTGATCTATCCGGCGCACGGCCCGGTGATTCGCAACGCGCGCCGCAAGATCGAGGAATACATCGCGCATCGCGAGCTGCGCGAGCGGCAGGTGCTCGAGGCCCTGGTGGGATCGGAGCCGCTCGAACCGATGCAGATCGTCAAGAAGATTTACCTCGACGTGCCTGAATACCTGCACGTTGCCGCTTCCAATTCGGTGCGCTCGCATTTGAAAAAGCTCCGCAACGAAGGACGCGTGGTCGAGCATGAGAGACGCTGGAGTCTCAACTAGACCGCCGCGTTCCGCGATCGCGCGCCGCGTTCTCTCGTCATTCATGTTGCTGCCGGCGCTCGGGGCGTCGGTGCTGGCGGGCGGGTTTATCGCGGCGGGCGCAATAAACTCGCCCGCCGCGTTCGCGCAGGCACCGGCACCCGATGAAGACGTGCCCGTCGGCCCGGCTGCCACGCTCGGCGTGCTCGCGGCGATGCGCGCACGGAGAGAGGCCGAGGCCGCCGCCGCGGCGGCGGCGATGAAGCCGCTTTCCGCTCCGCCTGCTGCGGCCGCGCCGAAGGTCGCCGCCGCGCGGGCCGCCGAACCGGCAAAGCCGGCCGCGGCGCTCGCGGTATCGCGGCCTGAGGCCGCGGTCGCGAGCAAGACGCCGCCGGGCCCCGCTGCCCCGGTGCAGACGGTCGCGTCAGTGCAAGCCGCGAACGCTCCGTACCCGGCTGAGAAGACTCCGGATGCGCCGCCGGTAGCACGCCCGCCGTTGACGTCGGCAGCGGCTGCTGGGGTGTCGGCATCGGCCGTCGCAACGCCATCCGCCGCCATGCAGGCGGAGGCCGCCGCGCAGGCGAAGAGCGCCGCATCTGCGCCGGCCGCGGCGCCCGCAGTCGCCACCGCATCTGCCGAGGAAGATGCCACTGCGGTTGACGCTTCCGCCGCGTCGCCGCCGCGCGCGGCCGAGGCAGAGGTAGCGCCCGTCGGTCCGGCGGCAACGGTTGGCGCGCTAGCGTCCGCGCAGGCCGCTACGGCCTCCGATCCCCCCGCGCAGGCAGCGTCCGCCGCCAGGTCGTCGGGCGAAGATGAGGCGGTCATGCTTTTTGCCGCGGCGCCCGGAGCCGGGCTGGCGGCGGCTGACACGGCCGCGCCCGCGATGCCGTCTGCAGACACTTCGGCAGGCAGCGCTGGGCCGGAGGCCAGCGCGAATCCCGGCGCGACGGCTTCGCCGGCGGCAGCGGCGGCCGCGTCGGGAGCGGTGCCTGTCCCGGCGGCGCCTGATGCGGCGGCGAGCCCAGCCTCCGTGGCGCCTTGGGCGCCCGACGGAGGACCGCGGACGTTTCTGATCAACGACGGCGCCCCGCCGCCCGCGCCCGGGCCGGCGCCCGCGGTGATGACCAGTGCGCCGGCGCCGGTCGCCAGCGATCCCGCGGACGGCGAGCAGATCATAACTCCCGAGGAGGCTCCGGCGGGGACCACGGTGATTCTTCCGGCATCGCAACAGCAATCGGTCGAGCCTGCGGCAGCTAAGCCGGAAGACGCCTCCCAGGTCGTCAATTACGAGGAGAACCAGCAGATGCCGCTCAACGAGCCGCAGTTGCACAGTCTCCAGGAGTTCATGAACGAGGGCGCCAACACGTCGCCTCTCGGAGTCGAGCTGCAGGAGGGGGTGCGGCGGACAAAGAACGGCCGCGAGATCGATGGCCTGCTGGTCGTGTCGCTGCAGCCGGGCAGTCCCGCCGAACGCGCTGGTGTGCAGGCGGGTCATCGCGCCGCCCACGACGTCATCGAGGGCGCCGCCGTGGCCGCATCGCTCGTGTTTCCGCCCGCAGTGCTGGCGGTACCGGTGATAGAAACCATCCAGCTGGGCGAGAACTATGACCTGATCATCGGAGTCGACGGTAATCGGGTCACCAACTTCATGGATTTCCAGGATCGGTTGCGCGAGGTGCAGCCCGGGGAGACCGTCTATCTGAACATCCTGCGCGGCGGCAAACGCCTCCAGCTGCCGGTCGAGATGCCGCCACCGGACCCGCGGAAACTCCAACCGTAACGCGGGGCGAGTCGGTTCCCGTTCCGGCGCGAACCGGCGTCCTGGCGGTCTTTACTCAAGCATGGCATCGTATTAATAAATCGGTCTCCGTCGAGGCGTGGCCCGGCGAGATTAATAGGACAGGGCAACGAAGACTCCGGCAACGGAGCGTGCAGACATAGCTTGGCCTAGCGCCTGGATCCTGAAAGGACCGGGACCCCGAACGGCTTGAGCGCTCCTGGAGAGCGGGTTTGATGCGGGGTGCCGGTGCGCGGTGGCCCGCATTTTTTTGTCTGTAGCGGCGTTTGCCGGCATCGGGGCCGGAAAGGAAATCGACCATGAAG